>JBDKTA010000030.1 GCA_039680605.1 Planctomycetaceae bacterium
GCCGGGCGTACGTTGGAGGAACTCATTGGTGTGATCGGCCAAGCTCTCAGGGCCGTGAGCGCGGAGGAGTGCCAAGGCTACTTCCGTAGCTGCGGATACGCTACAGATGATCGCTAGATGCTCTAAGTCCCAAAAGAAAATTGAATCGCCTCTTGACTTGGCCTTGGTGTGAAGTATAAACTAGTTTGTAGTATA
This sequence comes from Planctomycetaceae bacterium, assembly GCA_039680605.1. Lineage (NCBI taxonomy): Bacteria > Pseudomonadati > Planctomycetota > Planctomycetia > Planctomycetales > Planctomycetaceae > Planctomycetaceae bacterium. Next base: position 196 of record JBDKTA010000030.1, read on the forward strand.
AACCACAGGAGCCAGGAACATGGACAAGCAGCAGGCGGCCGAGGAGCTGGCGACCATTCGAGATCTGATTGAGCGCCCCGTGCAACTGTCGGTCATGAGCGGTGCGGCCGGGGTCTTTGCCGCCGCCGTAGCCCTGGCCGGACTTATCGCCGACGCTGTCATCTGGCGATCCATCCCCGCCCGCCTGGCCACCGTGGTGGAGATACTCTTGTGGGGCGGAGTCTTTGTGGCGGCGTTGGCCGGAGCGCTACTGCTGGTCCGCCGACGCGAGCGGAAGATGAGCCTGCCGTTCTGGTCGGCCGCTCGCAAGCGCGAGCTGCGCGCCGCCGGCGCCCCCTTCTGTGTGGGCGTGGCCCTGACGCTGGCCATTATCGCGCAGTGGTTCCTGTATGGATCACAGGTGTGGAGTCTCTGGGGGCTCATCCCTCCGATCTGGATGGCCTGCTACGGCCTGGCGTGCTGGCAGATCAGCGAGTTTGGACCACCCGAGCTTCGCGTGATGGCGGTGGCGTTCATGGCTTCCGCCGTGGCGGCTGTCTTTCTGCCCCTGTACCCCTACCTGATTCTGGCCGTGACGTTCGGCGGGTATCACCTGGTGTACGGCGTGGTGGTGTGGATCCGCCACGGCGGTTGATTCGCAAGGACCAAGCCATGGACGAACGCACCTTCGATCAAATTGACGAGGCGCTTTGCCAGCGGACGCGACTGGCCATCATGGCGTCGCTGGCCGCGGTGGGCAAGCTGGACTTCGTCGAGATTAAGGCCCGCCTGAACCTCACAGCCGGCAATCTCTCGGTGCACCTGTCGGCCCTGGAGAAGGCCCAATATGTTCGAATTGAAAAGAGCTTTCAGGGAAGAAAGCCTCTGACCAGCGTATGGATGACCGATCAGGGCCGCAAGGCTTTGAAGAGGTACGTCAACCTGCTGCAGAGCATCCTGAGCGAGCCATAGGACCCGCCGATGCAGAAAGGGGTGCATCATGAAGTTCAAGTTTGTATTGCCGTCACTGATGGAGGCTTCGGGCGTCTGCAAGAAAGGAGTCAAGTACTACCGTTTTCCGCCGCTGGGCCTGGCGACGCTGGCGGCGTATCTTCCGCCCCAGACGCCGATCGACCTGCAGGACGAGCACGTCGAGAAACTCAATCTCGACGACTCGCCCGACGTGGTGGTGATCCAGGCATACATCTCGTCGGCCTATCACGCCTATCAGATCGCCGACCATTACCGCGCCAAAGGCGCACACGTATGCCTGGGCGGGCTGCACCCCACTTCACTGCCCCGCGAGGCCTCAGAGCATGCCGACAGCGTCTTCCTGGGCCCCGGCGAAGACACCTGGCCGCGATTCCTGCATGACCTGGCCGCCGGCAGACCCCGCAGAATCTACCGCAGCACCCATCGCTGCCTGGTCGGCATGCCGTCGCTGCGCCGCGACCTGATCAAGCGGCACCTCTACCTGGTGCCCAACACGCTGGTGGTGTCGCGCGGCTGCCCGCACCACTGCCAGTTCTGCTATAAAGACGCCTTCTATCGCGGCGGCCCGAGCTTTTACACGATGCGAGTCGACCAGGCGCTGGCCGAAATCCAAAGCCTGCCGGGGCGCCACGTCTGCTTCCTGGACGACAACCTCTTCGGCGACGTCGACTTCGCCCAGCGCCTCTTCGACGGCATGAAGGGCATGGGGCGCGTGTGGCTGGGCGCCGGCACGGTGCAGGCCATCCTGAACCGCCCCGACGTCATCCGCAAGGCTGCCGACGCGGGCATGCGCAGTCTGTTCATCGGTTTTGAAACTCTCAGCGAGGCCAACCTTCGCAGCGTCGGCAAGCTGCATAACGTCCACCGCGACTACAACGCGGCCATCCGCCTGCTCCACGACCTGGGCGTCATGGTCAACGCCAGTTTCGTCTTCGGAATGGACGGCGACGACGAAAGCGTCTTTGCCCGCACGCTGGACTGGAGCGTCAGCCAGGGGATCGAGTCGGCCACGTTCCATATCCTCACGCCGTACCCGGGCACGGGCTGTTCGAGCGGATGGAGCGTCAAGGGCGTTTGCTGACTCGCAACTGGGACCTGTACGACACCCGCCACGCCGTGTTCCAGCCGGTCGGGATGTCGCCCGAGGCCCTGGAGAGAGGCTTCAACTGGATCAACACGCAGTTTGGCACATGGTCGTCGATCTGGAGAGCCGCAGCGACCAAGCCCAACCTGCCCGACCGCCTGAGGCATCTGCTGTTCTCCAGCGGGCTGAGGCAGTGGAAGCGAGTTTGGGCCTGGATGGCCCGCCACCGCTGTCTCCACCGCCTGGTCCCGCTGCTCGAAAGCGTCCTTTCCGCCTTCGGGCGCTATCCGGCTCAACAACGAGACCCGATAGCCGCCCCGACCGTCGAGCAGATTGGCCGCCAGGCTACGGTTGGCGCAGGAAGATTTTGGCCGCCCAGGTTTCGATTTCTACCTCCATGGATCCGCCGCGGTCCTGCGTCTGATCGCTGAAGAACTCCAGCCACTTGCCCGAGCTGGGGAAGGGCACCTGCACGCGCTGGGGATCGGGCGAGAAGTTCGCCGCGACGACCACCTCGTCGCCGGCGCCGTTCCAGCGGTGGTAGACGACGCACTTGCGGTCGGGCAGGATCGAGTCCAGGGCGATGTTCCCCGATCGCAGGGCGTCGCGCGTCCGGCGCAGCCAGGCCATCCGCTTGTAGTGGTCCCGCAGCCCGCTGCCGCCGGGGTACTCCAGCTTCTCCCACTCGATGAAATTGTGGTCCATGTTCTTGGGCTTGTCCTCGCCCCACATCTGACCCTGGTAGAGCATCGGCTCGCCCACGGCTGTGTACAGGATCGTCGCCCCCAGGGCGCTCTTGCGGCGGGCGGTTTCGTCGTCGAACCCGCAGCGCTTGATCTCCAGGATAATCCGCTCCTCGTCGTGGCTTTCGAGGTAGTTGACCATGCAGGTGGGCTTGCGGCCGTAGCCTTCGTTGGCCGGGTCGAGCACGCGGATGGCCGCGTCGAAATCTTCCCATCGGTACTGGTCGAACTCCTTCTGGCAGAGCAGGGCCTTCATCGCCCGGCTGAACCGCCGGTGCCACGCCCCGTCCATTCCGGCGTCGATCAGCATCTCCGGCGCCTCGGGCAGGTGCTCGCCGATGACATACGACTCGGGAAGCACCTCGCGCGCCGCCCGCACGAGGGTGGGAATGCCGTGCCCGTCGTGCGTGACGCCGGTGTACTTGATGAAGTCGAAGCGGAACCCGTGAATGTGGAAGTCGCGCTGCCAATACGCCAACACGTCGCGGGCATACGCCCGGGCGGCCGGCTTGGAGTAGTCCAGCGTCGGCAGACCGTACTCGTTAGGCCCGGCGGGGCTTTGGCCGTACCACGGGCTCTGATCGTACGGGTACATCTGGTTGAAAGGATGCTCGGGACCGGTGTGCGCCAGGACCATGTCCAAAATCACGCCGATCCCGTGGCCGTGGCACTCGTCGATCAGCCACCGCAACTCGTTGGGCGTGCCGTACGCCTCGTTCGGGGCAAAGAGGAACGTCGGCGTATATCCCCATCCGGCGGTTTCATGCACGCCGAAGATCGGCATCAGCTCGACGGCGTTAAACCCGCTGTCGCGGATGTAATCCAGCCGCTCGACGGCGACACGGAAGTTGCGCTGAGGCGTGAAGTCGGCGATGTGCAGCTCGGTGATGACGAGATCTTCGAATTTCGGCCTGGCCCAATCGTCATGCTGCCACTGGTAGGGATCTTCAAGCGGCCTCACGACCGCCTTCCGCGGTCCGTCGCCGGGTTCTTTCTCGATGTACCGCGCGTACGGGTCGCAGATGATCAGTTCGCCGTCGATGAGGAACTGGTAGGCGAATGCCCCTCGCGGCAGCTCGCGCTGGGTGGACCACAGCCCCGAGTCGACCTCGTGCATGGGTTCGGCGTGGGCGTCCCAGTCGTTGAAGTCGCCGATGAGATGGACCGACCGCTTGTTGGGCGCATAGAGCGTGAAGGTGATCCTGCCGTCCTCATCGACCGCGCCGGGAAATGGAAGAGCCGCCGCCTGCACCGCCTGTGACTCGTTGCCCATACGACGCCCCCTTGGATGTTTTGCACAATAATCTTCCGTGTAATTATAGATCGCCTGACAGAACAAGAACGTATCTCAACATTCGATTAGTTACCCGCCGTTAGCTTGAGCCGCAGAGGCGTGGTGCGGCCTTGCTTCACTCGGCCGCAACCACGGGGGCTCTTCGCCGCCCAAAGCCTCGATCAATTTCGCCGGCCGCCGTCGCCGTAGGACCCCAGGCCCCAAGCCGGCCCCCCGTGAGCTTCAGTATGGGGCCTGCCCACGACGCCGGCGGCCTGATCCTGCTGCCGCCAAGAGGGAGGCGCCCGCTCGTTTTGTTTTTTGGTTGCACACGCGGCGCGTCTGATTTCCAATTTGTCCTTTTGAGGAGACCCGCCCATGAAAGTGATCGCGTTCAACGGCAGCCCGCGAAAAGACGGCAACACGGCGGCCTTGATCCGCAAGGTGTTCGAGCCGCTGGAAGATGAGGGCATCGAGACGCAGATGATCCAGCTTGGCGGCAACGCCGTCCGCGGATGCATCGCGTGCTATCAGTGCTTCGACAGCAAAGACTGCCTCTGCGCGCAGAAGAACGACATGGTCAACGACTGCATCGCGGCGATGCGCGACGCTGACGCGATCATCCTGGCCTCGCCGACGTACTTTGCGGACATCACGCCGGAGCTCAAGGCCCTGATCGACCGCTCGGGCCTGGTGGCGCGGGCCAACGGGAACTTTCTGCGTCGCAAGGTCGGGGCCGCGGTGGTGGCTGTCCGCCGCGCCGGGGCCATCCACGCCTTCGACAGCATCAACCATTTCTTCCTCATCGGCGAGATGATCGTGCCGGGCTCGACGTACTGGAACATCTCCATCGGGCGCAACAAGGGCGAAGTCGCCGACGACGAAGAAGGCATGGCCACGATGGCGACCCTCGGGCAGAACATCGCCTGGCTGCTCAAGAAGATCGCTCCATAGAGCGCCCGGGGCGGGGTAGATCAAGCCGCAGAGGTCGCTGAGGACATTAGAAGACAGAACAACTTCTTCCCTCAGCGACCTCAGCGACCTCAGCGGCTGATTTGATCTCTATCCAGGTCACGAACGATTCTGGGCGAAGTGGAAGATCCACCCGCCCAGGACGAACCAGGCGAACAGCGCCAGCAGCACCGCGCCGGACCAGCGGGGTAGTTTGCGAAAGAGCAGCACCGAGGCCACAAACGCCACCGTCAGCACGCACAGGGGCAGATAGAAGCTCACGGCCGCCGGAGGCACCTTGAACGGCGAGATGATCGCGACGACGCCGCCGATGAGCAGAAACCCCGCGATGATCGGCGCCATGATGTTGCCATAGGTGATCTTGGGGGCCGCCTCGCCGGCGGGCGTCTGGCGCCACAGGCGCGGCGCCGCCGGCAGAAGCGCCAGCAGCGTCATCGCCACCGTGGTGTTGGACACCTTCGCGGCGGCTGTCGCGTAGCCCACGCCGTAGACGAGCATGATGGCTCCGGCGGCCAGCCCCGCCACCAGAAGCCCCAGCAGCCCCATCGATTGCAAGGCGCTGAGGGGCAGTTTTTCGTCGCCGGCGGCCGCGGCGTCGCCTGCGGGCTTGACCTCCAGCCCCTTGCGCGACAGGTACAGCAGAAACACCGCCGCCGTGCCAAAGGCCATCAGCAGGGCCAGACCGTCCACCCGCGCCAGTTCGCCGTCGGCGGCCAGCCCCCAGAACAGCAGCACCGCCAGCACCGGAACGATCAGCGTCGCCGCCGGGGCCGCGGCGAAGGTCATCTCCTTGCGGATCACGCCCAGGCCCATCGACAGCGCCATGGCCGCCATCACGCCGCCGACGATAACGCCGATGGCGATCCCCTCCACTGCCGCCAGCGACGCCACCAGGGCGATCAGCAGCGTCTCGGGCACAAAGCCCACCATCAGGACGCTGGTCATCAAGGGAGACAGGCCCAGGCCCATGGCGGAGGCAATCGCCCCGGCCGCCACGCGCCGACCGCACAGGATGACGATTGCCCCGCCGGTCAACAGAAGAAGAAACGCCAGGACCAAACCCATTCGCTTTCCTCAGATGCGGGGCGTAAATCGCGACAGGTCGCCCACATTCAGCGACCTCTCGATCGCGGCCACCCGGTCCACCATGCGGGCGAACCCGTCGCGGCCGAACAACTCCTCTTCGCGCGTCTCGAACCGCTCGCCCAGGCGGCGGTATTCGCTGCAGCCGAACAGCCCCGGCAACGCCGGGAACAGGACAGTACCCTCGCGCGCCGCGTGGGGCAAGTACATCGCGCGATACTGTTTGAGGCTCTGCGACAATCGCGCGCCTTCGCTGTGCCCGGCGTTGCTGCCGGTCAACTCGCGGATGGCGTCGGTCAGGCGCCGCCCGGCGTTGTGCTGAGCCTGAAGAACATCCACCAGGGCGGTAAACCGAGCGTCGGCGCGGGCGCGCGGAAAGACGTGCGTCTCCTCAAGCCTCTCGTGGTAGTCCTCGACGAAGGTCCGCACGACGGCCGCCGCTTCGCCCAGGGGCTTGAGCGGGGCGTCCTCGCCGGCGTCGATGCGCCGCGCGCCTTCGTCGTAGACCACCAGCAGGCGATGCAGCAGCGCGTGCTCTCGCATGAGGTCTTCGGCGGCGCTGATGTCGCAGTCGCCGCCGGTCGCTGCGCCGACGCCGGAGGCGATCCCCAGCTTCTCCGCACAGGCACATCCGCCCAGAACCGCCCCGCCGACGATTCCCGCCGCCGCCTTGAGTGCATCCCGCCGCAGAATGATCTTTCGCGTGTTCATCGCTCTGACGCCCCCTTAGTAGTGAATGGATTTTTCCCCGACGCGGAAGAATTATACGCGGGCAACGGCTGAGACTTGCTGCGATTTGCGACAGCACATCCGCCTGCCGGACCGGACAGCCATGCCTGAGCGATGCTTATAAATCTTTTAGTAGATCGTCATTACATACGATACGATTGCCAGGGGTTATTTGGCATACATGTTGCTAACATTACTATTACCAAAGTGGCTGGCGTTGCTTTGACGGGGGGGAATACGAGCAATAACGATAGAAACCGCTGGATGTTGCCCGACAGTTTCGGGCGGGTTCGCGCCTGCGCCGCAATATGCGGCGCTGAATTATTATCATTGCCGCATTGTGCGCCATGCAAGTCGCGTGTTCAGTGAGTCGATAACCATTTCTATCAGTGATTAACTACTGTCGATGCCGCTGTTTACGGTATTCGCCCGCTGCCGGCTCCCCTTTGGCACAATCGTTGCTCAAGCATGGTGCGGGCAATCGTTCTGACTGCTCTGTGCCGGCGTAGGCACCGACAGAACGATCCGTTGAGTCTCGCGGAGAGATGAATAATGGCATCTAAGACAATGACCATAGCGGCGATTGCTGCGGTGCTCTTGGCCTGTTCAGCGAAGGCCCGCGCCGATGCCGACCCCCCTGCCGCCGGGGCCTTCACGCTGGTCATCATGCCCGACACGCAGAGCTATACACAGCATGACACCGGCCTTCTTTACGCCCAGACGCAGTGGATCGCCGATCACGTCACGAGCAACGCCATCGCCGGCGTCATCCAGGTCGGCGACCTGACCCAGAACAACTACAGCACCGAGTGGGCGACCGTCCGCGGCGCCATGGACAGCCTCAACGGCGTCGTGCCGTACGTGCTAAGCACCGGCAACCACGACTACGGCCCCTGCGGCGATTCCTCCACGCGAAACACGACCTTCAACTCGGCGGCCTACTTTGGCGACGGCACGCCCTACGCCACGCAGGCCTCCATCGGCGGGTTCTTCGAAAGCGGCAAGACCGACAACAGCTACAGCACGTTCACTGCCGCCGGCAAGGAGTGGATCGTCCTGTCGCTGGAGTTCGCCCCGCGCGATTCGGTGGTGGCCTGGGCCGACCAGGTGCTGACCGCTCATCCCGACGCCAAGGCGATCATCACCACGCACGCGTATCTGGACTCGACCGAGCTGCGCTACGACTGGGACGCCTACGGCGCCGCGCAGGAGGCCTCGCCGCGAAGCTATGGCCTGGCCGCCTTGGGCGGCGGCGCTAACGACGGGCAGGACCTGTGGGACTCGCTGGTCTCCAAGCACAATGTCGCGTTCGTCTTCAGCGGCCACGCCCTCGGCGATGGCGCCGCCCGCAACAGTGTCGTGAACGACACGGGCACGACCACGCACGAGATCATGGCCAACTTTCAGGACGGCGTGACCGGCTCGACCAACGGCGGCAACGGCTACCTGAGGTTGGTCGAGATCGTCTCGGCCGACATCGACATCGTCCACGTGCGGACGTACTCGCCCTCGCTCGACGCGTACCTGACGGGTCCGCAGCAGGACTTCCTGCTCATGCCGACGGTGGACACACAGGGCAAACTCAGCCCGCAGGTAGTGATCGACCAGGCGCCCGTGCTGTACCACCGGCTGTCAGCCGAGAGCGGCTCGGGCGTGACCAACTATGGATCGGGCGGCGCCTCGCTGAACGCCGCGTACAGCGGCTCGGGGAACGCGTCGCAGTTTGACGGCAGCGAGGTTGTCGTGACCGATTCGCCCGTTGCCGCGATGTCGCAGTGGTCGGTATCGGCCTGGGTGCGGTCCGCCAGCGCCGCCGGGGCTCAGACGGTCTTCAGCACCGGCAGCGGCGCGTGGAACGACGCGGTGCTTCTGGGCCTTTCGCCCGACGCAAGCACGGCCGCCGATCGCTGGGCCGTCATTCACCAGGACGACCAGACGCACCTGGGTACCAGCGTGACCGACACCGCCGACGCCGTCGCCGGCCAGTGGTATCAGCTCACCGCCGTCAGCACGGGCGGGGTTTTGCGGCTTTACGTCAACGGCGTGCTGAGCGGTCAGAGCGTTTTGAGCGGTCACGATCTGGACCTGGGAGCGGGGCTGCTGACGATCGGGCAGGGCTTCGAGGGCACGATCGCCGAGGTGGCGCTGTACGACCGCCCGCTGGGGACGGTCGAGGTGATGACGCAGTACCAGGCGGCGGGCAACCGCGTGGTGGCCGGCAACGTGCAGGTCGCCGGCGCGACCGACCCCAACAACAATACCGTCGGCGCGGTGACCATTCCTCAGCAGGCGTACCCCGGCCTGGGCGTCAGCTTGGCCAACGAGGGCGACATCGAGTTGACCAAGGCCGGCAGCGGATTGAAATACACCGACGGCGTGCTGATGGCCACGGTTCGCCAGGGCATGCGCGACGGCGTCGTCGGCACGGTCGAGGTCGGGCGCAACAGCTTTGGGACGGGCTTCATGGCGTTGTCCACGACGCAAGCCGGAGCCGAACTCAACGAGATCAACATCAACACGGCTGTGGCGTGGTTCCCCTTCAGCGGCGGCTGGATCGGCGGGCACGTCGACACGACCGGCACGATCATCGCCGGCAACGGCGTGACGCAGTCGATGCTGACGGTGACCGGCGGCGAGGTGGGTCGCAGCACGCTGAACCTGGGCGTCGACTCGCGAACCGACGGGCTGCTGCTGGCCATCGGGGGGGCGAACTGGTACAACGTGGTGCAGACGGGCGTGCTGGCCGACGGCAGCGGGTGGGACATCCGCGTGCAGACCAACACGGCCGACTTCCTCTCTCCCGGCTCCAGCACGTCGGACTTCTCGTTCGTCTACCTGCCGGGAGACACCCCGGGCCTGATCGGCGGGCGCTACGACGGGTATGAGATGAGCAATCTGCTGTCCTTCGGTGATTTCACGATGGTGACGCTGGGCGCCGGGACGTACCGCCTGACCATCGACGGCCAGTCGCCCGAGACGGGCATGCTGCTGCTGAGCGATTCGTTCGAGGTGACCTCCGGCGGTCGCACCGCTCCCGACGACAACATTCTCTGCTACGAATCGGACGGCAACGGCGGGTTCCTGATCTACTCTCGCGACCTGCCGGGTCTGAACCTGCAGCACACGCAGTTTGCCTGGGCGTTTGTGAGCTTCGACGAACCGCTGGGCCTGGGCGAGGTTCACCCCGTGCCCGAGCCGGTCTCGCTGCTGATGATGCTCGGCGTCGCGGCGCCGATCCTCCTGCGGCGAAAGAGATAAGCAGCGGAATACGCGGCGTCACGACCGGGCGAGTTGATAGATCGCGAACCCGTCCTCCTTGCCGATGTACGCTTTCTCGTCCACGAGCTTCCAGTCCGGCGACTGGTCGAACAGGCGCCGGTGCTCGCAATGGAGGTACAGCACATAGACGTCGTGGCGATGGTCCCCGGCCCATCGCTTGAGGTTTGCCAGCAGCTTGGTAAGCACGACATCGTCGAAGGGAGCATACAGGTAGCATACCAGGGGAGAGTCCGGCAACTGGTAGACCGTCGCATCCGTGCAGATGGACTCCAGACAAGCGCACTTTTGTGTCGGGGACTTGTAGACCGCGATATTGTTGACGGCGACGCGATGCATCTCGACAGCAAACTCCACGCCGATGATCCGCTTGAACGGGTAATCCGACGCCAGCAGAAGCGTGCGGCCCTTGCCCGAACCGAAGTCGATGAACGTGAATTGTGAATGATCGATAGGCACCCGCGCCAGGATGCCCCGGAAGATGTTGGTGTCCGAGGGCAGGTATTCGCGTGCGTGGTCCTCGTGCTCGGCAGGGACGGTAAGAGCCCCGATCGGGATGAAGCCGGTGGTGTCGGTGCCGTACTGTTTGTCAAAACTATGATCGAAGTGCTGCCTGCGGATGGCCTTCGAATTGAACGGCAGTTTGGCGTAGATGACCGCATTCCTCCACGCCAGACGCACAAAGCCGATCGGTCCGCGTTTGCGCCACGCCCGTTTGATCCGTCCCCAGACGGTTGAGTGTTTCTTCTCCATGATCGGATTTTGCCCCCAGATGGTTCCGTGGGAATGATAGCGCCCAACGGCCGCCATGGCACTCGATCAAGAGATCATTTCAACGATCAGATCGATCTCTACGGGCGAATTGAGCGGCAACTCAGCGGCGCCTGTGGCGCAGCGCGTGTGCGTGCCCGCTGCCGGACCGAACAGCTCCAGCAGCAGCTCGCTGGCGGCGTTGGCGACTTTGGGTTGATCCGTAAATCCCGCTGAGGAATTGACGAACACGTTCATGCGAACGATCCGGCGGATCGCGTCGAGAGAGCCGGCCACGGCCGCCACTGCCGCCAGGGCATTGAGCACCGCCTGGCGGGCGCACGCTGCGGCCAAGTCCAGCGGCACCTGCACGGGCACCTTGCCGGCGCCCAGCAGTTCGCCCGCGGCCATCGCTATCTGACCTGACGTGAAGACGAGATTGCCGCTGCGCAGGGCCGGCGCGTACAGGCCGACGGCCTTGGGCGGGGTGGGCAATCTCAGGCCCAGTTGTTCAAGCTTCTGCTGGGGGTTCATCGGCAGGCTCGTCTCTCTGCGGCATGGGCGCCTCGCCCATGCTCTGGGGTGGCATGGGCGTCTCGCCCATGCTCTGGGGTGGCATGGGCGTCTCGCCCATGCTCTCTGGATGTGAATCGGGGTGGTCAGGGACACGCACAACGGAGTTGTGCGTGGCACCCGTCTCGCCCGTGCTCTCTGTTGCCGTCGGCGGGTCGGGGTTGAGCACGACTTGGATCTCGCCGAAGTTGGCGTCCTGGCCGACGATGATCGACTTCTGCCGCACCAGTTCCAGCAGCGCCAGGAAGAGGCCGATGATCTCGCTGCGCGAGGTGCGGCCGTGGAAGATCTGGCTGAAGCTCAGGGCCCCTTCGCGGGCGAGGCGGTCGAGGATATCCTGCGAGTGCAGTTCCTGGGGCGTGTCGTCGTAGATGACCTCGTGCTGGCGGGCGGTCTGGCCGATGGCGTCCATCAGCCGCCCGAACGCCGAGAGCAGGTCCCAGATCTGGACGTCTTCGAGGTCCAGCGCCGATTCGTCCTGCCCGCCCACGTGCCCCGGTCGGCGTGGAAATTTCATGGCCTGCTGGGCGGCCGCGTCGGCCAGGTCAAACGCGGCGTCTTTGAACGCCTTGTATTGCAGGAGCTGTCGGACCAGTTCGGCACGGGGGTCGATCTCGAGGCCTTCCTCGCCGCCTTCCTCGGGCGGCGGGGCCGGCAGAAGCATGCGGGTCTTGATTTCCATCAGTGTCGCGGCCAGGACGAGGAAGTCGCCCACGACGTTGGGGTCCAACGCCTTGAGCACCTCGACGTGCTCGATGTACTGCTGGGTGATCCGGGCGATGGGGATGTTGTGGATGTCGACCTCGTCGCGGCGGATGAGGTACAGCAGCAGGTCCAGCGGACCGGCGTAGATGTCGAGGTTGACGCGGTAGTCGCTCACTAGGTTTTCACCGAATCGAGCATGACGACCGCCACCGGGCCGAACAGCAGCACCGGCAGCCACGCCGTCAGCGTCGGCGAGAGGGCGGCGTACTGGCAGATGTAGATGAAGGCATAGAATCCCACGCCCATCGTCACGCCCAGCAGGGTCGAGGCCTTGAGATTCCGCTCGCGCGAGAGCATGAACGGCACGACCAGCAGCAGCAGGATCAGGCTGTTGAACGGCTCGGCGAAGCGCAGGTGCTTGGTCAGCATCGCCCGCCGCGTGAGGTTGGGCAGCGCCCCGCTTTCCAGCATCGCCCCGAGCTGGGCGGTCGAGAGATAGTCCAGCCACCGCGTGTTCTGGCGCAACTGCAGTTCCTTGCTCGTCAGGTCCGACGGGCAGAACACGCTCCCGCCGGTCAGGGTCCACTGACCGCCCTGATCTTCCACGGCCCGATCCGCCGTAATCACCGCCAGGATGCGGTTGTCGGCCCCGCCGCGAAAGATGAACTGCGGCTTGACCAGGATCGACGGGCGGTCCTTGGCGACCGCCGCGGCGCCGCTGACGAACTCGCGAGCCCGCACGTGCATGTTGGACAGCGCGTCCACGCGCTCCACCAGCGAAAGGCCCTTCGCGTTACGCATGTAGCCGGCGTCTTTGGCCGGCGGCAGCGCCCGGCCGTCCATCGACTTGACCAAGTGGTCCAGGTAAGGCTTGGCCGTGACGGAGGTGACGATGGCCTGGCTGTTGGCCAGTTGCATCGGGTTGCCGCTGGTGCGATAGCTGGTGAGCTTTCCGCCGGCGATGAACCATCCGGTCAGGACCTCGCCCGCGGCGGCGGGGTCCGGTCGCAGCAGTTCGAGCTGCCCGGATTTGGCGCTCTGACCGGAGATCATGGCCAGACCGCGGAAATCGGGGCGCTTGTCGTCATTGGCATCCTCTCGAAGGACCACCAGCGGATTGGCCATCACCCCAGTGAGGGCGTCGAACTCGCTGGAGTACCAGGTCGAGTTCGAGCCGTCGGGCGTCAGGAACACCTGCAGGAGCTTGTTTTCGGAGAAGGAGTCGCGGTCGGCCGACAGCAGCGGTCCCAGCGGCGGGATGACGATTTCCTGGTTGATGATATTGAGCCCGCTCAGACCCAGCGCGCAGAGGATGATCGGCAGGATGACGCGGTGGAGGCTTCGCCCCGAGGCCAGAATCGCCGTCAGTTCGTTGGTTCGGTTCATCGTGTACAGCGTCGTCAGGGCGCCGAAGACGATGATGGCCTTGCCCAGTTGCTGGAAATACACCGTCGACCAGGCGGAGTAATACTCCATCGCCCGCCCGAGCGTTGCGCTGACGCCGCCGGAGCCTTTGTTGAACTCGTCGAGGTTGATGAACAGGTCGATCACGATGCGCAGCGACATCATCACGACGAACCACATGAACGTGGTCGTCAGGAAGGTGCGCACAATGTAGCGATCCAGGATCTTCATCCCTCACCTGCGACAGAGATTCACCAATACCGCCGCCGTCGCCAGCGTCATGCCCGCCACGCTGCCCCAGGCCAGGCCCAGACCCACCGCCGTGCTGTTGATGCCCGTGTCGCTGATCATCTGCGTACCCCGGATCACCAGGATCAGCATCACCGACCCCAGCACCGCCGTGATCACGAAGGCCGTCAGGATCTGCCCGCCGCGAAGCAGCAGTCCCATCGCGGCGCCCATCGCCACCAGGATAAAGCAACTGCACGCCATCGCCAGGCGGCGGTGGATCTCGGCGGTGATCTTCGACCGCACGCTGTGCAGCTTCTTCTTCAGACTCGCCACGTGACGCGAGCCGCTGCGCACGACCTTCGGGTCGCCGTTGGCGATCGTCGCGTCGCCGATGTCCTCGACTTCCTTGAGCGTCGAGGCCGGGATGGACATGTTTCCGAAGCTGCGCCGGTTGTGGCGGCTGAGCTGGCTGCTTCCGGACAACTGGCTTTCGACCTCGCCCGACAGGGTGATGCTGACGACCGAGCGGGTGGACAGCGGCGGAACGCCCATGGCGATTCGCCCGGTCGTGGCGGTGATGCGTTCGTGCCACGTGCCGCCTCGCATGACCGTGACGGTGATGGGCGTCAACCCGTCAGGGCGCACCTGGCTGCTCAGATCGACGCCCTTGCCCGGGTCGCGCTTGGCCAGCGGCGCCTTGATCCAGAACGTGTCCTCGCCGGCGCTGAGCCCGCGATAGACCCCTCCCGACTCCAGGTTCTTCATGATCACGTCGATGAACATGTCATGCACCATCTCGCTGCGGATCTGCTCGATGATGCTGCGGATCTCGGCGTTGGCATAGACTTTCTTCTGCGCCTGCATCAACCGCCACCAGTCGTACCAGGACGGGTCGTCCTTGACGCGGTTGGGCATCTCGAACCGCCACGGCTGAAGCGCCTCATTGGCGTCGGACCCGTCGCGGGTGCGAAACGCCATCGGGTCGACCAGATGAATGTCCACCACGTCGTCGCTTTCGCCGAAACTGGCGTGGGCCTTGGAAGCCGTCACGCCGATGATCTCGTCGGGTTCCTTGACGGCGCCGGGGGTCTTCTTGTCGTCTTTGGGTCTCTTGATGTTGATCGCCACCACGCCGTAGAGCACCATGCCCTGCTCGCTGTCGCGGGCGACGGTGTCGGCATGGACGATCAGCGACTTGCCCTGCTCGAAGTATCCCTGGGTCTCGAGCTTCTTGGAGATCAGGGCCATCATGTTGTCTTTGACGCGTTTCTGGACCAGTTCGGCCATCCGCGGGGTCACGAAGTTGCTCAGCACCAGCGACAGGAGCGCCACCGTCACCCCCAGCGCCAGGGCGGGGCTCAGGACGTTGAGCGTCGAAAGCCCGCTGGCGCGGCAGGCGGTCATCTCGTTGTCCTGGCTGAAGCGCCCGTAGACGATGGTCGAGGCGAACAGCGCCGCCACGGGCAAGGTCATCGAGAGCATGATCGGAATGGTATAGAAAATGAACTCGGCGACCTGCGCCGAGGCCAGTCCCAGCTTCCGCAGCGGCTCGACCACCGTGAAAACAGTGAACAGCAGCGTCGAGACCACCAACGCCAGGACCGCGACTTTCAGCAAATCGCGGCCGATATATTTATGCAACGTTCTAACCACGTTGCGATGCTCCGTCGGTTAGGGGAGAGCGGCCGCAAGCCCGGGCCGACCCGTGGCCCACCCCCTGGGCTGACCCGCCGAACGAACATGCTATCCGCCCCGGCCGTTTCAGGCAACTCTAATTGCCCGTCGAGCATCTTCCGTGAGCGACCGGATTTCCTGGCAGGAAATCCGGTCGCTCACAGAGCGGGAGAAAGTAGTGAGTAGAGAGGAGAAAAAGCGGCCAACGCCTTATCAGACCTGCCATCGCGGCCTATCGCCCGGACTT
>JBDKTA010000031.1 GCA_039680605.1 Planctomycetaceae bacterium
GCGTCGACGACGTAATAGACTTTCATTTGGCCCCCCTTGCCGCCGCCAAACGGGATTCGGCTGCTGAGGCGTAATCTTCCGCCGCCAGCGATTCCTTCACCTGCGCGCGGGCCTTGGCGTGTTTGCCCGCCGTCGCCGGGTCCAGCGGGTCGGAGCTCATGGCTTCGACCGTTAGCTTGCTGGTCAGTCGCTTCATGCCTTCGGCCTGCGCCCGGGCGGCGTCGGCCCGCCTGGTCAGCACGGACACCACCAGGTCCCGCCGCTTGGCCGGCGCGGCATATTCGCCCGCGTCAACCAGCAGCGAGTTGCCCGCCGGCAGGAGCGTCCCTGCAGGGACGCCGCCGTCGAACGTGCGGATCACGTCGCCGGGGCGGCGGCCCTTTGAGTCGCCCTCCAGGGCGATCACAGACAGTTTCACCGCGGAGATCGCAGAGATCGCGGAGACAGCCGGGGGATCAGGTTGTTTCTTTTCTTTGGCCATTGTTTGCTCTGCGGTCTCTGCGTCCTCTGCGTTGAATCTTCCCGATCAAGCTCCAACCGCCCGGTCGTACTGCAGGGCGATGCTGCCGATCTGGGCGGCCAGCGCCGAGGCCCCACCGGTCTCCTGCAGGACGGTGCGGATCAGCACCATCAGGCGGTCGCCGGCGACCAGGCCCGCGTCGGTGATCGTGAACGTGCAGTCGGCGAAACTGCCCGTCAGCGTGATCGCTGCGGTGGCGCACAGATCCGCCCCGACCGCCCCGTCGACGGACAGTTCGTAGACCTCGGCGTCAATCGTCTTGCTGGCCCCGGCCGTGCCGGCCCCGGCGTACTTGGCACGCACGTTGATCTTTACGTCCGCGTCGGCGATGTAGCTCGCCGGCAGTTGCACGACGGCGGCCAGCGTGTCGGTCTTGGTGTTGCCCTGGGCGTCTTCGCCCTGGAGCACAAAGGTGCCCGAGCCCCAGCCGCCCAGGACGCGCTTGAACAGCCCGGCCCCGCCGGTGGCGTCCATCACCGTGCCGTCGGGGTCGATCACGCCGGTGACCAGGTCCACCTGCAGGCTCGTCAGTTCCTGCTGGCCGACAGCCCGGAACATCGCGCGGCTGCGGCAGTCGACCATGTCCGCGTGAAGATACGTTCCGGCGCCGACGGTGACCGTCGCCAGAGGAACATGCACAGCCGCGGGAAAACCGCTGGTGTTGACCTGAAGGACAGCCGCTTCCGTCAGGTAGACATAGTTCGTTGCGTTGACGGTCAGCGCATTGCCGGTGCTGCCGGCGTAGGCGACGGCTTGCCCGTGCCGGTAAAACGTGCCGGCTGTCACGCCGAAGGTCGCCTGGCCGTCTTTCACCACTCGAAGGGCGTTGGGCAGAGCCAGAATGCGATTCCAGATCGCTTCCTTCTGATAGGCGGCGGTGTAGTACGGCGACTGGCCGATCGTGTTGTAAACGGCGCCTGTCGCCGGGTCGGTCGTGCCGCTGAGGGCGTTGGCGGCGTCGGCGGTCAAGGCTGCTTCCACAGGGTTTGCCATAGCGTTTCTCCAAGTAGTCCGGGCGTCTCGCCCATGTTCTTCGTGTCACGACCATCAAGGCCGTAACGGTTCTCCTCAGACATCCGGCGACCGGCTCCAAGTCAAGGTCAGCGCATCGGCCAGTACGTCGTACGACTGCACCCGCAGGTCCGACGCGGGCCGGGGCGGCCCATCGAGTTGCTGCAGCGTGCTGTGCCGGGCAAGTTCATTTCCGGCCTCGTCTTCCACGATGACCGTTATTGGATAGCTCCCCGGCGGCATCGGCTCGCTCGTCCATCGGAGCATGCGGCAGTCGAAGCCGTATTCGCCCATCCCCCCGCCGTATCCCCACCCCGGCGCGCCCGAGGCGTCCCATCCGTACGCTGCGGTTCCAAAACGCCCCAGGGCAAAGCCGCCGGCCCCAAACCCGCGGGGAAACGCCACCTGCGAGAACACGCCTTCGTCCGCGGCCGCGGCGCCGGCTGGCTCCAGCAGGATCTTCACGACGGCGTCAGGCCCCAATGACATCACCAGCGGCACGGTGATGGAAATCCGATTGCCTCCGGCCAGGGGCGGGACCGCCTCATGCCACAGGTTCGACTGAGCCAGCTCCGCGCTCACGGCCAGCAGGAAGACGACGTCGCTCGCTCCGGCGTCGGGCAGGATAAACTCGACGACTCCGTCCGCCGGCGTCTGCCAGTCGACCAGTTGCCCCGAGACATAGCACTGCACGACAGCGTCGGCGTCGGCACACGCGGCCCGCACAATGCGGGTCAGATCGTGCGCAAAGTCGGCCAGGTACGAAATTGCGTCGCTGGAGTAACTCATTACGCCCTCGCTTGGTGAATCGTCGCTTCGACGCAGACCACAGCCCGGTAAAACCCAGCGGGATTACCGCATACCTCCACCGCGTCGGCCGGCGCGTACGCCTGCAGCATGCAGTCGGGGTACTCGCTGCCGTCGGTGCCGATGTACGTGGCGACGGTCATCCCATCCGCCAGCGATTGCACGCCGCGCAGCGCATTCTTGAGGGCCTGATGCGCCCCCGCCGCCGTGGCGCCGGCAACCTCAAGAACGCCGGTGACGCGGATGTCGCGCCCGCCGCGGCCGTGGCATTGGATGAACTCGCCATCGAGCCCGGGCATGGTTTCGGCATGAACCCGCACGCCCGGGGCAGAGAGAAACTCCCTGGCCGCGTGCGTACACAATGGCTGATTGTTGAATGTCGGTGCGGACATTGTCGCCCCTTCCCGTAGCATGGGCGTCTCGCCCATGAGTAGCACGGGCGTCCCGCCCGTGAGTGGCATGGGCGTCTCGCCCATGCTCTTGCTGTGTGGCATGGGCGTTTTTTGGCAGCCCATGCTCCCCGATCCCTGAGATCAGGGACACGCACAACGGAGTTGTGCGTGGCACCCGTCTGGCCCATGTTCCTGGTCTTAAAGTCTGCTAACTGATCTGGACCGGGTCGCCCAGCCCGTCAGAACTGGCCGCCGTAAAGTTGATTCTCGCCTCCGAGGCGCGTCCTTTGCCCACGCGTGTCTCTATGCCGACGACGCTGACGCCGCTGATAGTCACTGGTCGCGTGGTGGATGAACCTGCCGGCTTCCAGGCGAACGTCAACGTGCCGGCCTTGCCTTCCAGCGCCATCGCCGCCGCGGCGTCGGTCATGACGATGGTTCCCGCGACGCTGCAGGCCCCGGCGGCCGCGACGCTGTCGAAGACTTCGCCGTCGCCCCGCGCGCTGATCGCCCGTCGCGTCTTGCTCAGGGCGATTGACCCTGCTCCGTTGATCGCCGCGCCCGCCAGCGCAACGCCGCTGATGCCGTCGAATACCTGGTAGCTGATAGCCATGGGTTCCTCGTTCGTGCCGTTAGTGTTTGACGCCCGTTTCCAAGGCGAATCCCACCGTGACGGGCAGGTGGCAGACGATCCAGGGCGACTCGGCCTGCACGTCCAGGTCCACATCGCCCCAGCGGACGGCGTCGTGGTAGTAGGCGCTGTCGCCCCAGGCGCTGGCCTGCGGCGGCGGGGTCGACTCGACGGCGTTCTTGGCGGCGTTGGCCAGGCGCAGGATCTCCTGCACGCGCTGCGATTCGTCTGCCGCCGCCGCGACCTGCGCCGAGACGATCAACTCCAGCGCGACATAGCAACCGCGAACGTCCTGCGGGCTCGTGCGCTCTGCCGTGGTCACATACCGCACCACCACCCGCAGCGCCGGGCCGACGAACTGGCACTCCTGCGCCTGCTGGCGGCTGGCGGTGACGGTCACGGCCTGGAAGACCGGCAGAGCGTCAATCTGCGCCGCCGCCAGGGCGGCCTTGACGGCTGCGACGATGCTCCAGTCCACATTGGCGACAGTAATGGCGCTCATGGTTGCTCCTGTTGCATGGGCGTCTCGCCCATGCTCTTTCTGTGTGGCATGGGCGTCTCGCCCATGCTCCCCGTTCTTTTTGCTCTCTGGCGGGCGAGACGCCCGTGCGACTCATGGGCAGGATGCCCATGCTACGATCGAGATGCCCATGCGACTTTACAGTCGCGTCACGCGGACCATTCCGGGGGCCTTGAGGGCGTCGGCGTTCTGGTCGAGGTCGGGGTTGGTGTTGAAGGTCAGGTTCCAGGCCGAGACCGCCTCGCGCCGGCACGTGTCGTGATAGTCGCGCAGCTTCGAGAACATCGTGTGGCTGGCCCGCTCGTGGCAACTGCCGAACGCCAACGTCAGGGCCCAGTGAACGGCCGCCTCCTTGAGCTGGTCGGGCGCGGCCAGGCGGCGATAATCCGGCACGGCGCGCGACGCCGAGGCGCTGTAGCGGTGCTCGGGGGCGCCGAACCCGCCCATCGCGGCGGCGTACATCTGGCTTGCCAGCAGCAGGACCTTGCGCGTGGCGGCGGCGCAGTATCGCGCCATGCCGGCTGTCGCGCTATAAACGGTGGCCGGAAGGTCCGCCAGGTGATGGTACTCGTCGGCCAGGTCCGAATCGGTGCAGAGGCTCACGAGCACCGGCACGGCCGCGTCGTCGGCGAGATAGCTCTCGAGGTACATCGTGCCGCCCAACCCGCTTTGATTGGCCGGCGAGAATGTACACAGCGCCGGCGCCGCATCGATGCCGGCGACGTTGACCGTGCCTTCGGCCACCTTGTCCTGAGGGGCCCCGGCGGGATCCTTGTACAGGGCGGCCGTCACCGTCTGGCCGGTCTTGACGCAATTCAGCCACAGCCAGCCGTCCTTGGTGTTGCCCGGTGAGCGGGTATCGACCCCGCTCAGCGCCCACCGCGACGTGCGCAGGCATGAACGATCTTCGTATGCGATGCAGTAGTCAAAGCTCATGTTGGTTGTTCCTGTGGCACGGGCGAGACGCCCGTGTTACTCATGGGCGAGACGCCCATGCTACGGGTTGAGAAGGCGGTCCAGACACGTTGCGTCCACCAGTTCCTCCAGCGACCATTGCCGGCAGGCCAGGTGAAAGAGGAAGTTCTCGACGGCCTCTTGCCGCGGGCGCCATCCGCGCCGCATGTCGGCGACGGCGGCGGGCAGGTCCGCCAGCGCACTCTGCCGCGCCACGCCGGCGGCGGCGTAAAGGGCCGGTCCCAGGCACAGGACCGGACAGCCCATCGCCAGCGATTCGATGCCGGCAGTGCTGTTGATCGTCACGCAGAAAGACGCCCGCTCCAGGGCGTGGCGGAGCTGGCCGCGCTGCAGCGTCGCGCGGCGCCAGGCGCCGGGCGCCAGCGGCTGCAGCGGATGCGGTCGCACGCGGATGGCGCAGCCTTTGGGCGCGGCGGCCTCGACCGCGGCGATCAGCGGCCCGGGGGTGTCGATCTCGCTGTCGTAAAGCTGCGCGTCGCCGGTGACCTGGGCGAGCACGACGATGGGTCCCTTGCGCACCCGCACGGGCTTGGGCTGCCGCCCCCAGGCCTTGAGGAACCGCTCGCGGCCTTGGGGCGGGCACGGACGCGCGAAACACTCGGGCGTCGCCCACGATGCGCGATGACTGAAGCCCAGGCGGTCGATCTGCACGTAGTTCATGCGGTCGAACCAGCCCCGCTCCATCGCAAAGATGGGCACGCCCTCCTGTCGCAATCGCTCTGCGCAGCGGCCGATTTCGCCCTTGAGAGCGTTCCAGACAAACACCGCCTCGACCGGCCGATGGAACAGTTTCTCTGTGCCCACCGGCGGTGCTGCGACACAGGGCTCGAAGCCCAAACGCAACAGCGCCTTGAACAGGTGCCGGTGCGGCATGCCCTCTGGCCCGCTCTGCCGCCATTGCCGCGGCGAAGCTATGATTCCAATGCGTCGTCCCATGCGACCACCTCGATTGCTTCAAGTCGTGTTCCGTGCGATACGCTGACGAGAGTTCCGCCCAGTGCCCCGACCACCGACGCCGCGTGCGCGAAGGCCCGCTCGATGCATGCCCCCGGCGGCGGGGCGTAGCGGCCTTCCAGGCCGGTCGAGACGTTGTACGGATCGATCATGTCCAGGTGCCCGCCGCCGTAGTCGACGCCGGCCAGCACGATCCGCCGCGCGCCCTGCAGCCACGCCCAGTTGGCGGCCATCAGGACCACCGAGGGGTTCTTCATGACAGCCGCCTCGCCGTTGGAGTCGAAGACCGCCTCCGCCTGCCAGCCGTCTTCAAAGCGCAGGAACTGGTCGCAGTGCGTGACCCTCGAGCAGGCCGGTCCGACCTTCCACGCCGGGCAGGGCTTCCAGAGTTCCTGGTGATATTTGGCGCCCCATCGCTGGTCGTGCCAGAGATTGCGGTACGTGTCGCGAATGACCAGGGCGTGCCACGGCAGGTGGGCCAGCGTCCTGGAACAGAGCACGCGATTGGTGCCGATCAGCATCGTCCCGCCGGCGATACAGCGGCGCCAGAAACTCTCCGGCGCCGAGTCGACCGACGAGCCGTTGCCGACGATCACGGCCGTACCAGCGGATGGAGCGCATTTCGCCATTAGAGAACTCACCACAGAGGCACAGAGAAATCAGAGGATGGGTGGGGATGAATGGATGGTTGGATGATTGGATGGATGGACGGGAGCGAGTCCCATCCATCCACCCATCCATTCATCCATTCACTACACCGTCGCGTTGAAGATGCCCTTGACGACCTTCAACTGGCGGTGGTCCTGGTAGTCCTCATCCCAGTTGGCCGCGGTGGCCAGCTCGGCATCGGTGGGGTTGTCGGTGGCGCTGGCCCACTTCATGCCGTAGACCTCGTACTGCACGTCGAAGTCCTCGCGCACGTACGTGACGGACGACTCCTTGAGGATGTCGCGCTGGATCTCGATGCCCTGGTCGTAGATCACCCGGGCCGTCAGCGACCCGCCGCCCAGGCCCAGCACCACGTAGTCGGTGAAGTAGCCGCTGGTCTGCGTGTTGATCAGCGACGGGGCGTCGACCACCAGCACCGTTCGCCCGAAGGCCTGCACCACGTCGCGATAGATCGCCACGCCGGCCACCCGCTCGAACTTGTAGTTGGCGATCGCGTCGCCCACCAGGTCGGCGAAGACGGCCGAGGGCATCACGAACGTCAGGATTTCCTCGCGGGCGTCGCCCATCTTGGCCAGCAGCACGTTCATGTGGGCCATCGAGGCGGTGACCTTCTGCCCGGCCGTCTTGCCGCGCGAGACGTCCAGCACGTGAATATTCGAGCTGGCGGTCGTGCCGTCGGTGGTGTCGGCAGAGTCCACCGCCGCCACGGCGGCGGCGATGATGTTGTTGCGGATGGTCAGGATCTTGCTGTCGGCGAACTGCTGACCGAGGTTGACCATCGCGGCGTTCATGTCGAAGGCGCGCCCGGCCTTGCGGGCCTGGATGTCGGTCACGGCGACCGGTCCGCAGCCCTTGGTCTGACTGACGAGCTTGCCGCCGGTCATCTCGAGCTTGCGGACGTTGACGGCGTCGCCGGGGCTGTCGTTGTTGCGGCTGGAGACCAGCGAGTCGATGGGCTTCCAGCGGGCGGTGTCGGTGAAGTCGCCGCCCAAAGCCATCTGGCGGGCCGGGTCGCTCTCCAGCACGATGGCGCCGGCGGAGGCTTGGTTGAAGATGTCGATCTTTTCGATGGTCCTGCGATACTCCTCGGCGCGGAGGGTGTCCTTGTAGACCATGTCGGCGGCAGAGCCGTATTCAGCGGTAGCCATAGCGTTCTTTCCTTTCTAAGTTTGGTTTCGAACAACTCACCACAGAGGCACAGAGGGCGCGGAGGGACAGAAGCGGGGATGGATGGATGGATGGATGGATGGATGGATGGATGGATGGACAGCGACCTCGCTGGGCAATCCATTCATCCAGCCATCCAGCATCCATTCATCCACTCATCCATTCATCCACTCATCCATTCATCCATTCATCCAATCATCCATTCATCCATTCCCTCTTCCTCTCTGCGGCCTCTGTGTCTCTGTGGTTGCCTTCCCTATTTGGGCTTCCTGCCCTTGACTCGTGCCAGCTGCACGTACGCTTTGGCCCCGTATGCGGCGATGAACTGGGCCTTTCTGCGGGGACTGGCGTCAAGATCCTCCACGCGCAGCGGGCGCCCCGCCGTCCCCTTATGGGCGCCGCTGCCGGTGTCGCCCGAGGGCGGCAGAAAATGCTGCCCTTCCTGGGCGAGCCATTCACTCACGAAGCGGCCGACGTCGAGCGGCTGGCCGGCGTCGGACAGCATGGGCTGACCCTCCCCGTCCAGCACGCGCACCTGCGGACCTTCGTCCGCCAGCGTCACGTCGATCCGCCCGGCCAGGAGCTGCGCCGCCTGCGACAGGGCCGAGGAGCCCCCCACGCCGCAGCCCGTCAATGCCCTGTGCAGTTCGTAGGCGCCGACCGTGCTCTTGACCATCGCCGAAAGCGCCGCGATGCGGGCATCCTTGGCGGCCGTCTCCTGCGACAGCGACGCCAGGCGCTCGTCGTTGTCGCCGCGGCCGACCTGTCGCAACTGAGCCAGGTCAGATTCGGCGCGCTGCGCCCGCTGGCGATACTTGCGGGCCTGGGCCGCCTCGCGCAGATACTCCGCGTGCCACCCGTCGCTGCCCTGGTGCATGGTCCCGTTGTGTGGCATGGGCGTCTCGCCCATGCTCCCCGTCTGGCTTGAACGCTCAGGGACACGCACAACGGAGTTGTGCGTGGCACCCGTCTCGCCCATGCTCCCGTCTTCGCCCGGGGCTGTCGTGGTATTTTGAAGGTCAGGCATGTCGTGTTCCTTCATCCGCGGTAGCCTTTGGACCGGGCCTTGGCCGCCAGTTCGATGTACGCGTCGGCGCCGTGGCGGGCGATGAACTGCGCCTTCTTTCGCGCGTCGCGATCCAGCACCCTCATCAGGTCCACCGGATCGGCCAGGGCGATCTGCTGAAGCCCCGAGACGACCGCGTCGGCCTCTCGCTGCTTGAGAACCTTGGCGGCGTGGCCGCGCAGCAGCGGGTCGCTCTCGAGTTTGCGGCGGAGAAACTCCGTCGGGTCCGGGGTGATCTGGACAGCCCCGCCGGCGTCCACCGTGGCAGTGAAGTGCCGCGAGAACGCGCCAGCCGTCTGCGGCGGAATCCCCAGCGCCACCGCGGCGCTGCGAACCGCCTCTGCCAGGGCGACGCTGCTGAAGCGGCGGCGGAGTTCGTCGTTGGTCTCCATGGCTTCTTCGAGCAGGCGCGACGTCTCCTGGGCCTCTTCGTGGCCGCTTCGCAACTGCTCGATCTGCTCCCACAGGCGGCGGTTCTCATCCTGCAGACGGCCGATGTGCTCAGCCGGCGGCGTTGCCGGTTCGGCTGGCGCTGCCTCGACCGCCGGCGCACCGGGCGCCCCGCCGGCGGGTTCGCTGTCGGTATTGCAGCGGGCAAACAGCGGCGTCACCACCGGCGCAGTATTGAAACGATTGGACATCCAGAGCATGTTGTTCTCCTGTTAGAACTCACCACAGAGGCACAGAGGGCGCAGAGGGGGGAAAGAGACGGAATACTGGAATATTGGAAGAATGGAAGAACCGTCGTCGCGCGTACCCCATCATTCCATTATTTCATCATTCCATTCTTCCTGCTTTTCCTCTCTGCATTCTCTGTGCCTCTGTGGTCGGTTTTCATATCCCCGCGAAGGCGGCGGATTCGATCTCGTTCAGCGCGGTGCGGTAGTCGGCGTCGTCGTCTTTGGTCAGGGCGTCGAGGATTTTCCGCAGTTGCACTTTCAGCAGCGTGGGCACCTGCTGGTGGATGCCCATCGACACGAACTGGCGCGCCTGGGCGACCAGGTCAGCCACGCTGGTCAGGACGAACTTCTTGTTGTACTGCACGCTGTAGCCGATCTCGTCGTGGGCGACGAGTCGGCCCTGGTGGCGGCTGACCGCCAGGCGGACGATCTCGCGTTCGACCTGCTCGGCCTGACAGGCGGTGGCCTGCATTTCGTTGTCCAGGTCGGTGCGTTCGACGGCGACCTGCGTTCCGGAGGAGGCGCGGCTCTGAAGGTCGCCCGTCGAGCCGGTCAGTTTGCCGATGCGCAGGATGGCCTCCATGAGCATCTGTGCCAGCTCGATCTTGATGCGGATGTGGTTGACGTCGCCGGCGACATCCTTGAGCTGGGCGCCTTCGGGCAGCGTCCAGCAGCCCATGGGCGTGATCTCCGAGGGCACCTGGTCGGGCGAGACGCCGGTGGCCACCAGGAACCCGATGTTGCGGTACACGTCGATCTGGATCTGCGAGACCAGGTTCAGCAGGTACCGCGCGATCGGCGCGATCCGGCTCAGCAGCGACAGCGGCACCTTGGGGTACTCGCTCGCCGACGCCGTCTTGTAGTAGAAGCTCACCACCGGGCACAGGCCCAGCGCGATCGGCCCGTTCCACAGACGCGTCGGGCCCTCGGCGTCGACTTCGTAAAGCCGCCACTGGTCAGCCATCACCGTCAGGTACCGCCGCACGTCGCCGGGGCCGGCGGTCTCGTCGGCCGCAGGGACGCCGCCCAGGGCGTAGCGGGCCCAGACATACCGCCCGGCGTGATCGACCGCCCAGTCCAGCCGTTCCAGTGCGGAAAACAGATGCACGCACGGCAGCAGGCCCATCTGCCGCTCCTGGGCGAGGGTCGCCGGCTCGGCGCCAGCCGGCGCGGCGGACTTGTCGACGACCAGGTCGACGCCGTTGATGTAGTGCATGCGCAGGGCGCGGCGCATGAGGTCGTCCATGCCCGTTCCGCCGCCGTCGACGTCGGACAGGAACCGCCCCAGGAACTCGCCAAAGGGCGAGTGCTGATACTGCCGCACCGGCGGGGCGCGAAAGATGTTGTCGACGCGCAGGTTGATCAGGTCGGCGCAGTGGTCCATCGCGACGGCCGCGTTGCGCCGCCAGGCGTACTGCGCAGCCGGCTCGCACACGCTGCCGCGCTCGTCGGCCCCGAAGCGGTCGAGGTAGTCGCCGCGGCGCAGCACGTGCAGGGGCATCTCGGCCATGTCGCGGTTGAGCTCCCAGGCCCCGCGCAGTTCGTCGTAGGTCGCGCAGGTCCGCGTGGGATCGAAGTCGGTCAGTTGTGGTTCGGTCTTAATCATGTTTGTGTCCTGAGAGTTAAATTCGAAACAACAAAATCGAAATCCGAAACAAACAACAAGGGAAGCAAACGGCAAATGAGACAAATCCAGAGCACGGGGGGGCGCGTTTGATTCGCTTCTTCTTTTGTTCCTTGTTTCTTCTTGTTCGTTTCTTGTTTCGGATTTCGGTTTTGCTGTTTCGTATTTGCTGTTCGCTCTACGACGCCCCGAGCCGGATGACACCGATGCTGCGGCAAAGGTCGACGTTCACGAAGTAGTACCGCAGGGCGTCGGGAATGTGCTCGTGTTCCTGCGGATCGGCGGGCTCGTCCAGCCAGATCCCGTTGACCCGTCGGTTGTGATAGCGCTGCATCGCCTTGACGAAGTACGCGTTGCCGCCGCCGCGCGTGTAAAACAACCGCGGGCGCCCGTCGGCCGGGTCGAGCGCCGCCTTGATGAGGGCGATCCCGTTTCGCACCTCCCGGGCCGTCGATGCCGTGTTGTACGTACACTCGATGCCATACTCTTTCCTGAAGACCTCGATGTTCGACTGCCCGGACTGGTCGTTGCGGTTTCGCCCGGCCGGGTCGCAGTACGTGTCGGCCACGCCGCGGCTGAGCGGGTGGGCGGCGATGTACTGCGCGTGCTGGTGGATCGTGGCCTGCTCGCTGGCGTAGGTGTCCAGGACGTACGAGACGCCGTCTTTGTCGCGGGCGATCCACAGGCACACGAAGACGCCGTGCCCCCAGTCGATCGCGCGGTAGATCTTCACGTCCGGCGGCGGCTGGTCGCAGCGGTGGCGGCCCTCGTCGAACTCGGGAAAGACGCGCCCTTCCACCGACGGGCGGCGGCACTCGGCCTCGGCTTGCCATCGCGCCGCCGACCATCGGCGGAAGTTCTTGATGGCGTCGTCGATGCGAAAGAGCCCGACGCATTCGCGGGCGATGCCGACTTTCGCGTCAGGCCCGCGGAGCTGGCGCGCCTTGGCGCGGCAGACCGGCTCGAGCGGGCAGACGTCGCAGCCGCGCCCGTGCTGGTGGCGCCTGGCCGAGCATTTCTCCAGCGACTCCCAGATGCCCCACTTGTGCAGGGCGATGCCTTTGGCCTGGGCGTTCTCGACCAGCGTGGACATCGGACCATCCGCGCGGTGCCAGGTCGAGGTGTCGATGATGCGGGCCTTCATGGCGTCGCTGCTGGAGAGCATGCCCACCGACGCGTCGAGCACCTCCGAGTCGGTCTCGTCGACCTCGTCGCGGAACAGCCGCTGGATCTTCGGTCCGCGGACGCGCTTCTGGCTGGCCGCCAGGATCTCCAGGCGTCCGCCGGCGACGTTGGTCAGCAGCCGCCCGGGCGAGCCTTCCAGGCGCTCCTTGAGCATGGGCAGTTCCGTCCATCGCAGCCAGTACTGGTACAGGTTGCGCGCCTGCTCCTCGCTGCCCGACAGCACGCAGGCCCTGACGTTGTCGTAACGCATGAAATCCAGCGCCGCCAGAATCGACGCGCTGAGCGTCTTGCCGCCGGAGCGGTTGGCCCAGGCCGCCATGTCTTGCCCCGGGCTCATGTACGCCTCTGAGACAAAATGCCACGGCGAGGAATGGTCCGGGGAAAACACCTTGTACGGCAGGCGGATGCCGAAATGCTCCCGGATAAATTTCCGGAGATCATCCTTGTTCGTCGGCATTTTTTTGTCGGCCGGCTGTGATTTCTTCTTGGACATAACCCCGCCATATACAAGCTGTTACATGTTATCTAGGTTGACTACTTCGCCGCCGATACGTTTTTCACAGCATGGAAAAACAAATATTTGCTTTTCCTGCCGCCGTTTTACTACAATGCGATAACGGGGCTGGTACTCCTCCTTGGCCAGCCCCTCGGAAAGCAGGTTGGCCCTCCCCCAGACCAGCCTGCTTTCCACCTTTTTTATCTGGACTCCCTCGCACACCCTTGTCGTTGTCTAAGATGAAGTACGCTGGGCGGCTGAACCGCACACGCTGCTGGTATTTCCGGAAGCCCTCTTCCGTCCAGTTCGACTTGCCGTAGCAGGTTCGGTTCGGGCCGCCCCCGCGATTCGATGCGACCGCGTCGCCGGCGTCGACACGCGTGAATCCGGCCGCCTGGCAGAACGGTACGACGCCCGCCATCTCGCTGACCAGTTCGATCCACCGCCACGACGTCAACTCGCACGCGCGACGCAGAAACCGCCAGGCGATGCCCGCCCCGCGGTATCGCGGGTCGATCACCAGCCGCGTGACGGCCGCGATCTCGCGATTGATCCGCATGGCGCCGGCGGCGGTGATCTTGCCGCCCAGACCGAAAAACATTCGCCGCGCGGGGCTGGCCAGCGGGCCGTAGCCAAAGATGCAGATGCCCACGGGCTCATCGCCGTGACGCAGCAGCAGCACGCGTCGCACCGGGCCCAGGCGCCCGCCGCGATAGTGCCACGCTGCGAAATGCCGCCAGTCACGCGCGGCGCCTTCAGTGATCGTCAACTCGCCCAGAAAGCTGATTGGCCGGCGCTCGGGGAGCCGCGCCTCGGCGACCGCTCCGCTGCTGCCGCAACGCACGATGACATCCGGTTGAAGGTCGTCGGCCAGGTCGTCGTGTGCCGTCGCCAGCAGCAGGGCGAGGCCGCGCTGGTCCGCCAGGCGACGGGCGTTGCGGCTGATGACCTTGGCCGTGACGCGGTCGAGCTTGGCGCACCATTCGTCGGCCACGATCGTGCCGGCCCCGCCAGCTACGCACGAGGCCAGGGCGAAGCGGTACCGCTGACCGTCGCTGAGTTCGTCGGGCGAACGCAGCATCAGGTGCGCGTCGCCCAGCCCGCACAGGCTCAGCAGCCGCATGGCCTCGTCGGCCTCGCAGCCCAGGCTGTCGACCAGCGCCGCCTCGCCGCCGGGGGAATCGTCGATGTGTACCGCCCCGTCGACGCACGCGGCAGAGCGTCGCAGCAAGCTGCTCTTGCCGCTGCCGCTGGGGCCTTGGAACAGGACGATCTTGCCCGGCGCAGGGTCCAGTTCCAGATCGCGTGCGATCACATTCTCGCCGCCGTCGGGACCGATCCCAAAGGCCGTCATGACGCGTGCGGTGTTGCACGTGGCTCGCCTGGGCTTGATCGAATATGCGCAGTTCAGTTTCATAAAGTAGCACGGGCGTCTCGCCCGTGAGTCGCATGGGCGTCCCGCCCATGCTCTTTCTGTGTGGCATGGGCGTCCCGCCCATGCTCTTGCTGTGTGGCATGGGCGTCCCGCCCATGCTCTTTCTGTGTGGCATGGGCGTCCCGCCCATGCTCCCCGTTCTTCTCTTGCCCCTGGCGGGCGAGACGCCCGCCAGTGCATGGGCGAGACGCCCATGCCACAAAACCGCCCATGCTCCCCGTTCTTTCTCTTCTCCCTGGCGGGCGGGACGCCCGCCAGTGCATGGGCGAGACGCCCATGCCACAAAACCGCCCATGCTCTCCGTTCTTTCTCTGCTCCCTGGCGGGCGGGACGCCCGCCAGTGCATGGGCGAGACGCCCATGCCACAAAACCATTACTGGCCAGTCCCGTCCGTTCGCACGTGGCACTTCACGCCCTCTGCCGCGGCCAGGGCGTCCAGTTGGGCCCGGAGCGTTTTGTAGACGTTGGGCGCTATTTCAAGGATCACCACCGTCTGACGCCGCCGCGGCGCCGGCACGGGCGCCTTGGCGGCCACAAGCTCCGTCGGCAGCGCCAGAAGGTCTTGCACCTCCCGCGGCGGCAAAGCCGTCAGGGCCGCAACATCCAGCCCGGCGCCGGAGAGATCCGCGACGACCTGCGACAGCGCCTCGGGGTCGAACCGCCCCTGGGCCGCCTTGGCATTCAGCGCCACGCCCAGGGCCTTGCAGCGGCCGTCATCGATGCCGTCCAGAAAGACACACGGCACCCGTTCGGCCGGCTGCTGCCGCATCGCGTTAGCCTTGAGCCGCTGATGCCCGCCGATCAGCAGGCGGTCCTTGCGCCTGGCGATGACCGGCTCGACAAAGCCGTACACGTCAAGCATCGCCGCCAACGCCGCCAACGCCTTGCGGTCGATCTTGCGAGGGTTGTAAGCGGCCGCATTGAGCGAGCCGGGCGCGACGTACTCGACGGCGATCGTCCTTTCCGATGCCACTGCGGCCGTCATGATTCATAATCCCGGCGGCACGTGGTCCGCTGATGCGGCGGCAGGGCCGAGGCGCGCCCGGCGAAGTGCTCATCGAGCCAGCCGACCCCCAGCCGCGGTCGGCGAGTGGCGATACCGTCGACATACATCTCCCGGCGGGCGTAATTGGACGGAATGTGGGCGTCGAAGAAGCACTCCACGCAGATGCTGTCGGTGCGATAGATCCGCTTCCTGATGCTGATGAGGTGCCCGGACGGGCCGCGGTACCACGGGTCGCCGAACGTCTGACCGCAATGCTCACACGTAAACCCCGAGCGCCTCAGCCCACTTGGGCCGGCGAGCACCTCTGCGGGGGAGGTTCTGCCGGTTGTCCTGATAACACACGCTACCATCCGATTCACCGATCCTTTCTCCTGCCACATTGAAAGCCGCCAGAAGCATCTGGTGGTCCAGATCCGAAACCACGTCACACATTTCCACGCCCGGGTCGCCGAGGGCGTCATCCGGCGGGGACGCCGTCGTTTCAGCAGGGCGCAGTTCGGCCAGCCGCTTGCTGCTGACGAAGCGCGCCCCGCATGCGGGGCACCCCCTGGGCTTGTTGCTGACCCATCGCTGCTGCCACTTGCAGATCGAACAGATGATCGTCACTCAACACATCTCCACTGCGATCGTCAGACGCATCCGCGCGCGGTCCGTGCCCGAACATTGGCGCAGATGAACCGCCGCCTTGAGGTCCTCCATGCCCCGCAAAGTCCGTAATGTGCATCCTTGCCGCACCGCAGAGCACACCATCGCCGCCACGCGGTGCTGCTGGGCTTCCAGTGCCAGAATCGCCGCCGCGGTCAACTGGTCCGGGTCCAGGTCCAGGTCCAGGTCCGCCGGGCCCGCCACCGCAATCTCGGCAACAACATTCAGAGCCATCATCGAGCGGGCGCGGGCTGGACCGGCAGACCACATCGAACGGTCAAAGTCGTATTGAGCCCGCACGGTCTTGAGGCTCACCTCGCCGGCCGTCAATGCCCAAGCCAGCCTCTGCCCCGCCGCTTCCAGACGATCACCGCCGGCAGGTTCATCAGGATGCGTCCGGCCAGTCAGAAGGTCGTCTCCGCCCAGGGTCTCACGTGTTCGCCAACACCCGCATTATAGCGCCTGGACGGCCGAGGCAAGTAATTTTGCTACGTTGGCAACTATTTTATATTACGTAACATCTTGAGTCAAAAGATTTTTTGCAGAAATGCCTTGTCTTCAATAAATTAATTTTCTATAATGTGGACACATGGTAAATGGGAATAACGTAAGAAAAGCCCGTAAGTCGCTGGCGATGACCCAGTCTGAGCTCGCCGCACGGTGCCGCTGCGCTACCAATACCATCGGGCGTATCGAACGCGACCAACTTCAGCCCAGTGCGGCACTTGCACAGCAGATCGCCCAGACCCTCGGCGTTCCGCTGGAATTTCTGGAAACAGGCAGCGACCCAGGCCGCCCGTCTCAGAGCGGCCATCTCAGGAGCGTCCTGCACCTGCTGGTGGAAAAGCTCTCGGATGAAGAGATGTCCCAGCTGGCGCCGGCGATGGGATACGCACCGCGTCGCAGGCCCTCGCCCGCAGCGGCTGAACCGGCCCTGCCGCCGGGGTTCGATATCGTCGACGTCGAACAGCTCCCGGCGGATTGGCCCAGCCAGTACCTTCCGATCATCGGGCGTCTGGCAGCCGGTCAAGGGCTCGACACGACCGAGGCGGAATCATACCCAGCGGGTCTGGCGTACCAGTACCTTCGCTACGCCGGAGCGCCGCACAACGCCTTCGCGCTGATCATCGAGGGGCAATCGATGCTGCCCCGCTTCTGCCACGGCGACGTGGTGATCGTGGACCCCAATCACACGGTCGATGGCGGGATATGCGCGGTCTTGACCGACGACGGCACCGGACAGCGCAGCGCCCGGCTCAAGAGGCTCGTCGTCGAGGGTTCGCAGGCGCACCTGGAGAGTCTCAACCCGGCGTACCCCAGCGTGACGCTGCCGTCGCAGCGGGTGCAGGCGTACGCCATCTGGCGGCACCTGACCTTGTCGGTCGCCCAGCCGCACGGTTCGGCCGGTTACCGCTGGCTATAAAAAAGGCCGCTGCCCATTTCAGATTTTGGCTCGCGGATTGAGTTTTGGCCCCAGAGGGGCCTACGTGCTTAGCCCAGGGCGCGGGGCGAGCGAAGCGACCCCAAGCCCTGGGAATGATGCGCAGAGTCAATGAGCCCCGGAGGGGCGGCCGTGACGATCGCAGACAACTACGTCCGCCCCGCCGGGGCTCCATTGGGGGGCGCCCTGGGCTAAGAACGCTTTGCCCCTACGGGGCAATGCAGCCCCGCTGAGGTTATGCAAAGTCCTCTGTCTCTGTGGCCCACTCTTGAGATAATCCATCCGATCATGACTGACAGTCTGACTATGATCTGCCGGGAAGAAAACAAAAACGCGGAGGAAACCGTTGGGTTTTCTCCGCGTCTTTGACTTTTGCTGAGGGATAACGGCCGATTACAGCTTGCAGGCCGCGCGGAGCTTGGCGACCATGTCGGTCTTTTCCCAGGTGAACCCGTTTCCGCTTCGGCCGAAATGCCCGTCGTGGGCGGTGGGCTGATAGATCGGTCGCAGCAGGTCGAGCTTCTTGATGATATCGCTGGGGGTCAGCGGGAACAGTTCTCCGACAGCCTTGGCGATCAGGCGTTCGGGAACTCGGGCGGTGCCTTCGCAGTCGACCAGGACGCTGATGGGCTCGGCGATGCCGATGGCGTAGGAAAGCTGCACTTCGCAGATGTCGGCCAGGCGGGCCGCCACCACGTTCTTGGCGATGTAGCGGGCCATGTAGCTGGCCGAGCGGTCGACCTTGGAGGGGTCCTTTCCGGAGAAGGCCCCGCCGCCGTGGGCGCCGCGACCGCCGTAGGTGTCGACGATGATCTTGCGACCGGTCAGACCGGTGTCGCCGTGGGGACCGCCGATGACGAATCGGCCGGTCGGATTGATGTGGAACAGGATGCGGTTATTCCACATCTTCGGGCATTCGGCCATCACCACCGGGCGAATGATTTTCTCGACGATTTCCTTGCGGGCCTTGTCGTCCATGTTGCCGGTGCGGGGATTGATGACGGCTTCGGTGTGCTGCGTGGAGACCACCACGGTGTGAATGCGGGTGGGGACGTTGTCGACGTATTCGATGGTGACCTGGCTCTTGCCGTCGGGTCGCAGCCACTTGATGACGCCCTGCTCGCGCGCTTCGCTCAGGCGGGCGCTGAGGCGGTGGGCCAGGTGGATGGGCAGGGGCATCAGGGCCTTGGTCTCGTTGCAGGCGAATCCGAACATCAGCCCCTGGTCGCCGGCGCCCTGGGCTTTCTTCTTGCCGCCGGTGACGCCCTGGCAGATGTCCTGGCTCTGGCTGTGCAGAGCCCGCAGGACGGTGCAGGCGCGGTAGTCGAACCCGGTCGTCGGGTCGTCGTATCCGATGGACTTGATGGTGTCGCGGGCGGTCTGCTCGACCTGGAGCAGGGCCTCTTCGGCTTTGTGGTTGTGTACCGTCACTTCGCCGGCGATGACCACCAGACCGGTGGAAACAAGCGTTTCGCAGGCGACGCGGGCGGCGGGGTCCTGGCGGATGAGGCTGTCCAGAACGGCATCGCTGACCTGGTCGGCCACTTTGTCGGGGTGTCCCTTGGTGACGGATTCGCTGGTAAACAGGTGAACTCGGTTGTTGGCCATAATCGTCCTCATATAGGCTGGCCCGTGCGTCGGCCCGGGCACATCAGGCAAGCCGTAAAGTGTACGGTCTTGGAGGCCCACAAACAAGCTCCCCCTGCCGAAAGTTGCAAGGGGCTCCCCCGCGGGGGCTCCACTTGGTACACTCGCCCGCGGCGGATCGGCCCCCTACAAAAGGACAACACCCGATGGACCTGGCGTTCAAGCCCAACCTCGACGACGCGCTGCTGCACTGGCAGGCGTTCTGGAACAAGGACCTCATCAAGCGTCCCTGCGTGAGCATCACCTGCGTCAAGGACGGCGCCAAAGACGTGCAGGGCTATCCCTGGCAGTTCATGCCCGACGCCGACTACGACGACATCCTGAACAAGGCCGAGGCGTTCATGTCGAAGATCTACTACGCCGCCGAGGCCATGCCCTATTGCGGACCCTCCTTCGGGCCCGACCAGGTGGCCGCCTTCGTCGGGGCGCGCCTGGACAGCTCGCCCGACAGCAACAGCACGACCTGGTCGGCGCCCTTCGTCGAAGACTGGAACGACGTGCTGCCGCTGGAGCTCGGGGCCGGCAACGACTCGTGGGCGCGCATGCTCGACATGTGCCGCAAGACCGCCGCACGCGGAGCCGGAAAGTTCCTGGTGGGCATGCTCGACATGCACTCGAACTTCGACTGGCTGGCCGCCATCCGCCGGCCCGACCGCCTGTGCATGGACCTGATCGACACGCCCGAGCTGGTGCGCGCCGCCATGGACAACGTCCGCCGACTTTACCGCGAAATGTACGATGCGCTCTACGAAGCCGGCGGCATGGCCGGACGCGGAACCATCGGCTGGCTGCCGTACTTCTGCGAGGGTCGCTATGCGGCCGTGCAGTGCGACTTCTGCCTGCTGCTGTCGCCGGCGCAGTTCAACGAGTTCGTCCTGCCGGCCCTGACGGAGGAGTGCGACTACCTCGACCACAGCGTCTACCACTACGACGGCCGTGGGGCTTTGGCGCACTTCGACGCCATCACGGGCATCAAGAGCCTCGACTCGATCCAGTGGACGATCTCCGCCGGCGACGAGAAGCCCTCGATGCTGCAGTGGGTGGACCTGCTCCAGCGATTCCAGGCCGCAGGCAAGAGCCTCTATGTCGGCTGCAGTTTCGACGAGCTCAAAGTCCTCCACCCCCAGCTCAAGCCCAACCTGGTCTTCTACGCCATGGGCGCCAAGGATCAGCGCCAGGCCGACGAGATCGTCAAGTGGCTGGAGCAGAATACCTGAGGGGCGAAAGCTCAAAATCCTAAGCACTAAATTCTAAATAAATTCAAAACAACAATGATCCAATGAATCAAACGCGGCAGGCGCCATCATTTGAGTTTCTGATTTGTAATTTGCGGTTTGCTTAGGATTTAGAAATTAGAAATTAGGTTTGCCATCACGCCCGCGGCGGGAGGCGCCAGAGGTCCTCGTCGCGGATGCCTACGCTTTCCAGCAGCGGCGCGAGCTCGCTGTAGCGGCTGTCGTAGGGGCGAAGGTGGCGGTCGGAGCCGGTGGCGAGCTTGACGCCTCGGCTCTTGAGCCAGGCCATGTACTCGATGTACTGCTGCTTCCAGGCCGCCGGATAATGCCACGTCAGCGCCACGCCGGGGTTGATCTCGGCGGCCGTGCCCGTTTGCACCAGCGCCGCGGCCAGCTCTTCGTGCATGGTGCGCGGGATCACGCGGAAGTCGTCGAACCATGGCAGCGTGCTGAACGAGCCGTCGGCGTTGGCGAACCCGCTCGACCACCACCACGGATGCGCCAGGATGTCCACCAGCGGATGCGCCGCCAGAAACAGGTACTGGCGGAAGTGCGCCTCGATGATCGGCCAGCGCTCCTTCGCCGTGCCCTTGGCCCCGTGCGCTGCCCCGATGACATACTCGATGCCCAGCTCTTCCACGTCCGCGGCAGTCAGGTCGATCGCCAGGGCTCCCCCGCCGGGGCCGACATCGCCCGCGCCGTAGTCGCCCGTGACGCGACCGGCCGCAATCTCGTCAACCTCCCACTGCCGCAGGCACGTGGCCTCGACGCCAAAATGAAATCGCGGCGAGGGATCGCACGCCAGGAACGCCTCGCGCGACAAACGCAGGTCCGGAAGGTTCAGCCGCGTGTGCAGATGGTCGGTCAGGCCGAAATCGGTAATCCCCTGCGCCGCGGCGCCGGCGACGATCTCGGCCACGCTCATGCCGGTGCTGCGGCAGTCGCAAGAGGCCACGGAGTGAATGTGCCAGTCGGTCGTCAGTCTCACGGGCGTATCCTTTGAGCTTGCAGCGACTGTATCAGATCATTTCCAATTTCCGATTTCCAATTTCCAATTGAAAAACATTTGGGAATGCAGCCGCCGTCGGGCACAATTCCGGCTTCATCAGGAGTTCCGGTTATGACACACCCCCCGCAGCAGTACAACGTGATCTGGGACAGCCCCAGCGCCGACTCGGCCGGCTCGATGCCCATCGGCAACGGCGACATCGGCGTGAACCTCTGGGCCCAGGCCGCCCGCGACGGCGCGCCGGGCAGCCTCGTGCTGCTGATCAGCAAGACCGACGCCTGGAGCGAGCAGGGCCAGCTTCTCAAACTCGCCCGCGTGCGCGTGACCTTCACGCCCGACCCGCTGGCCGCGAGCTTGGCCTTCCGCCAGGAACTTTGCCTGCACGAGGGCCAGATCGTCATCCGCGCCGGCGCGATGACGCTGCGGGCGTGGGTCGACGCCAACAACCCCGCCATCCACATCGAGGCCGACGGCCCCGAGCCGTTCGAGATGCAGGCCGCCCTCGAATTGTGGCGCACGGAGGCCGCCCAGGCCGGAACGATCAACGGCCTCTCCGGCGACGCGCGCTGCCGCCGCCCGGCGTGTGCGTACCCCGACACGATCGTCGACGCCGGCGGCGACCGCCTCGTGTGGTACCACCGCAACGAGAGCTCGATCTACGCCGCCAACCTCGAACACCAGGGGCTGGGCGGCTTCGAGCACAAGGCCGACCCGCTGCTGGGCCGCACGTTCGGCGCGGCCATGCGGGGCGAGGGTCTCGTGCGCCGCGACACGACGCACCTGGCCGCGGCCGCGCCGGGCAACAAGTTCGTGCTGTCGATCTACCCGCTGTGCGAAGTGACGCCGACGCCCAAGCGATGGCTGGACAATCTCGCCAAGCTGGAAAAGGCCCAGTCCGCCATCGATATCGAACAGGCCCGCACCGCCCACGCGCAGTGGTGGGACGCGTTCTGGAATCGCAGCTACATCTACATCGACGGCGGCGAGGACCAAAAAGCCCAGACCGTCTGCCGCAACTACATCCTGCAGCGATGGGTCAGCGCCTGCGGCGGCCGCGGGGCCAGCCCCATCAAGTTCAACGGCTCGATCTTCTGCTTCGAATACCAGGGCGACCCGGACTACCGCGCCTGGGGCGGGGCATACTGGTGGCAGAACACCCGCCTGCCCTATTGGCCGATGCTCGCCAGCGGCGACTGGGACATGATGCAGCCGGTCTTCGACATGTACGCCGCGTCGCTGCCGCTGGCCCGCCACCGCACGAAGGTCTGGTTCAAACACGCCGGGGCGTTCATCCCCGAGACGATGTACTTCTGGGGCCTGCACACCAATGGCGACTACGGCCTCGACCGCACAGGCCTGCGCGTGGGCGACATGACCAACCGCTACATCCGCCGCGAGTACACCTCGTCGCCGGAACTGCTGGCGATGATGCTGGATTATTACGAATACACGCTCGACGAAAAGTTCCTCGTCGAGGTGCTCATCCCCGCCAGCGACGACCTGCTGACCTTCTGGGACCAGCACTACGAGCTCGACGCCGACGGCGCCATGTGCATGTATCCCGCCCAGTCGCTGGAGACCTGGCAGGACGCCGTGAACCCGACGCCCGACATCGCCGGCCTGGCGTGGGTGCTGGCGCGGCTGGCGTTCTTGCCGCCCAAGGTCATCACGTCCAAGCGCCAGGCGCTGTGGGACCGCCTTACCGCTAAGGTGCCGCCCCTGCCGGTCAAGCAGGACGAGCAAGGCACGTTCATCCTGCCGGCCGCTCAGACGCTGCAGGACCGCGGCAACGGCGAGAACCCCGAGCTCTACGCCGTCTTCCCCTTCCGCCTCTTCGGCGTGGGCAAAGAGAACATCGAGGTCGGCCGCGAGACGTACAAGCGCCGCACCTTCCCCGCGTGCGTCGGATGGCACCAGAACGACACGCAGGCCGCCCTGCTGGGCCTGGCCGAAGAGGCCGCCCGCCAGGTGGCCGAGCGCGCGGGCAACAAGAACCCCGAGGCGCGGTTCCCGGTCTTCTGGGGACCCAACTTCGACTGGACCCCCGACCAGTGCCATGGCGGCAATCTGCTGATGACGCTCCAGACGATGCTCCTGCAAGCCGACGACGGCAAGATCTACCTCCTGCCCGCCTGGCCGAAGGAGTGGAGCGCCGACTTCAAGCTCCGAGCCCCCGGGCGCACGACAGTCGAGGCGTCCGTCCGCGACGGGAAGATCGTGTCGCTGACGGTGACGCCAAAGGCGCGGCGGAAGGATGTTGTGGCCGAGTAGAGGACGGGAAAACGACCGACGACGAGGACGAGGACGACGACGAGGACGACGCGGCGGAAGAGCGTCTGGATGGGTGGCATGGCGACACGCGTTTTTCTTTCTAGCGGGTCGCCATGGGGCGGCGGAATAATGGAATAATGGAATCGTTAGCGGCGGGACTTGTCCCGCGCGGTTGTTCGGTCAGGGAAGAAACCCCGCGGGGCAAGCCCCGCCGCTAACGTGCGCGCCCTTCGTCCCTTTCTTCGTCCTCGTCGTCGGTTTTTCTTCTTTTCCCTGAATTCTTTCGCCCTCTAGAACGTCCAATCGACAGCGGTTAAAGTCTATCGTCAACGGGAAAGGACACTCACATGAAACGGTCTGCTCTTCTTGTCGTCGTGCTGGGATGCTGCGGCTGGGCTTGGGGCGGCGATATCGACTTCGCGGAAAAGTTCGCCCTCTCGACCGACCGCGAGGCCGCCATCGCGCAGCTCGTCAGCGGGACCGACCAGTATTACTACTACCGCTGCCTGCAGTGGCAGAACACCGGCAAGCTCGACGAGGTGGACAACGCCCTTGCCCCGTGGGCGGCCGCCCACGGCGCGACGCCGCTGTATCTTCAGATCGAGAACCGCCAGGCGCTGCTGCGCTATGCGACGGAGCCACAGAAGACGCTGGAGTTTCTCGTCAACCGCCTGGCCCTGCGGTTCGACCACGCCCGGACAATCACCGGCCCGCGAGCGGACCTGCCTACAACGCTCGACGCCAGCCTCATCAGCCGCCAGACCCTCACCCAGCGCGAGTTCAAGAACAACCCCAACAGCACCGAAGGCTTCGAGCCCAGCGCCTTTGGCTGGCTGGCGCAGAGGGACCTGTCGTGGCAGCAGCGCCGCCATCTGCTGAGCCGGCTTGACCGGCCGGACTACCCCGGCGTGGTCACGCTCATCGCAGCGGACCTCAACGAGCGGCAGGGGCATTCCTTCGGCGCCCTGCCGATCCACGCGATGCTCACGCAGGCGCAGCTCGACGAACTGCTGCTGGCCAGAAGCTATCTGCTCAACCAGCACGCCTTCGTCTACGCGTACCTGTCCAAGCTGCGGCCCGGCGCGGATGTCGACCTGCCGCACGACCCCGCCCGGCAGAAGGCCCACCTCGAGCGCGTCTGGGCGTTCGCCCAGCGGCTGGGGCCGGTACACAATTCGCTCAAGGCCAACGTGCTCTACAATCGCCTGGTGCTCGACCGCAAGAGCGGCCGCTATGACAAAGACCTCTTCATGGAGTACCTCAAGCTGCCGCGCCCCTGCCCGTACATGCGGGCGGAGTATCTGCAGGACCCATCGCGGCGCGACAACCCCGCCCGCCTGGGCGATAACTTCTCCGCCCACACCGGCTACGGACCCATCGGCGATGACACGCCGCTGGTGCGCGATTTCCTGATGCACTTCCTGGCCGACGCGAAGGACTTCAACGACTACCTGCCCTTCGTCAACGACACGTTCATCAAGGAAGCGTTCGTCGAAGCCAAGGCCACCGGCGGCATCGGCGAGATGCAGGCGTTGTACGGCCTGGCCAGCCCGCAGTTCCACCAGACGCTGAAGGACCGCATCGACATCGACTTCGACCCGTCCAACAAGACGCTCTTCGCGGCTGACGAGGCGGTGAAGCTGACCGTACACGTCAAGAACGTGACCAACCTGATTGTGAAGGTCTACCAGATCAACGCGGCCAACTGGTACCGCGAAAAGGCGCAGCCGGTCGGTCTGGATATCGACCTGGAAGGCCTGACCGCCAACGAGGAGCAGACCCTCAAGTACGACAGCCCGCCGCTGCGGCGCGTGGCGCGCAGCTTCGAGCTCAAGACCCTCAGCAAGCCTGGCGTGTACGTCGTCGAGTTCATCGGCAACGGCATCTCCAGCCGCGCGCTGATCCAGAAAGGCCTGCTGCGACACCTCGAGCGCCGCGGCGCTGCCGGGCACGTCTTCACGATCATCGACGAGAACAACCGCAAGGTCCCCGACGCGACCATCTGGATGAGCGGGCACCTGTACACGCCGGACAAGGATGGGACCATCACCATCCCCTACACCACCGCCGCCATCGAGCAGTCGATCGTCATCACCCGCGGCGAGCTTTCCTGCCTGGCCAGGTTCAAGCACCGCGAGGAAAACTACGAACTGCCGGCGCGATTCTATGTAGACCGCGAGAGCCTGCTGGCCTCGCGCAAGGCTACCGTCATCGTGCGAACGGCGCTGCTGGTATCCGGCGAGCGGGCGGCCGTCTCGCTGATAGAAGAGCCCGTTCTGACGATTGTGGCCACCGACCGCGAAGGCACCAAAACCACGCGCGAGATCAAGGACTTCAAGCTCACTGAAGACCAGGAATCTACGGCCGAGTTCCAGGTGCCCGAGAACCTCGCCTACATTCATTTCACGCTCAAGGGCAAGGTGCAGAACCTCAGCAGGAACAAGAAAGAGGACCTGTCGGCCAGCGAGGGCTTCGCCCTCAACGAGATCGACAAGACCGCACGAACAGACGATGTGCATCTCATGCGCGCGGCCGGAAGCTACGTGCTGGAGGTGCGTGGAAAGACGGGCGAACCGCTGACGTCACGTAGCGTAGACGTGGCGCTGTGGCACAAAGACTTCGTCCAGAACGTGCAACTCATGCTGCGCAGCGACGACGCCGGCCGCATCGTCCTGGGTCCGCTGCCCGACATCAGGATGGTGGCGGCAAAAATCAACAGCGGCGACGGCGGCAATAGGGCCACCGGTCTCTGGACCCTCAGCGGCGATCTGCACTCGCACATCCGCACCGTCACCTCGCCTGCGGACAAGCCGATCCGCGTTCCCTACATGGGCAAGGCTGCCAAGCCCGACCGGCCGGACTTTTCGCTGTTGGAGGTGCGACAGAGCACGTTCGTGGCCGACCGCTTCGACGCGATGAAGATCGAAGAAGGCTACATCGTCATCGCCCCCCTGCCGCCGGGGAAGTACCAACTCGATGTTGAGGACCAGAGGGTTGTCGACATTCACGTGACCGCCGGCGCGGCTGCGGAAGGATACTACCTTACGCCCAGCCGCAAGATCGAGACCACCAATCCCGTGCCGCTGCAGATTACCTCCGTAACGGCCGGCAAGGACGAGTTGAAGATCAAGCTCTCCGGCGCCGGCGCGGCGACGCGCGTCTACGTGACGGCCACGCGGTACATGCCCCGCTATGGCCTGATGGGCCTAGGCGGCCCGCTGCAATCGGGCGAACCGAGCATCGAACCCAGCGAGCCGCTGGAGAGCAGCTATGCGGCCGGTCGCAATATCGGCGACGAGTACCGCTACATTCTCGACCGCAAGTACGCAAAGAAGTATCCCGGGAACATGCTCGAACGCCCCGGCCTGCTACTCAATCCCTGGGCCAGGGACAAGACAGACGTCGGAATGCTCCAAGCCTTCCAGGGGCCTCGCCTGGTTGGACTGGCCGGCGGCGCCGGGGCGCCCGGGACAGGAGTGTTCGGTTCCTGGGGCAGGCGGATGCAAGCCGTCACCGGCAGCAACCTGGACTTCCTCAGCCAGCAGGCCGCGGTGCTGATCGGCCTCAAGCCCGACGCCGCCGGCGTCGTCACCGTGGCGCGCAAAGACCTGGGGGCTCACCACCAGGTGCGCGTGCTGGCGGTGAATGCGGCCGAGGCGGCGTATCGGGAGATCTCGCTGGACGAGGCCGCCATGCCCATGCTCGACCTGCGACTGGACAAACAGGCGCTGGCCGGGAAGCATTTCGCCGAGCAGAAGCACATCGAGACGCTGCAGAGCGGCCAGAGCCTGACGCTGCGCGACGCGGCGTCGTCGAAGTGGGAAACGTACGACAGCCTCGCCCGCGCGTACGGCCTCTACGTCACGCTGGGCAAGGGCGACGCCCCGGCCAAGCTGGCCGAGTTCGCCTTCATCCTGAACTGGCCGGCGATGAAGGACGCCGAGAAACGCGAGAAATATTCGCAGTACGCCTGTCACGAGCTGAACTTCTTCCTCTACAAGAAAGACGCGGACTTCTTCCGCAAGGTCGTCCTGCCGTACCTCAGGAACAAGAAAGACAAGACCTTCATGGACCGCTGGATGATCGGCGAGGACCTCTCGGCGTACGCCCAGCCGTGGGCGTTCGAGCGGCTCAACGCCGTAGAGCGAATTCTGCTCGGCCAGCGCGTGCATCGCGAGGGGGACAACGTTTCCCGCCACATCCGCGACACGTTTAACCTGATCCCGCCCAACGTAGATTATCTCAACGACCTGTTCCGAATCGCCATCGCCGGCAGTGCGCTGGAAGGTCCACGCGGCGGGGAGCTGAATGATAGGCGAGACGTTGCCAAACAACTGACTGTGGCAGGAGAACCAATGGGAGGTTCGGAAGCAGGCGCGGCAGGCGACTCGCCCGCCTCGTCGCCCGCAGAGGCGCCGCCCATGCCCGCGGTGCCATCCCCGGCAGCCGTTGCGGATTCGGTAACTGGAAAGCAGGCTAGAGAATGGTCCAGAAAGTTCGAAGAAACAATGGAGAAGAACGAACGCAAGGAGGCGCTCAAGAGGGACGCGGCCATCCGAAAGCAGAGGCACGAGCTTTTCCGCCAGGTGGACCAGACGCAGGAACTGGCTGAGAACAATTACTACCGCCTGCCCATCGCTGCGCAGAACGAAAAGCTCGTGGGCGTCAACGCGTTCTGGAACGACTACGCCGGACACGCGCCGGCGGACTACAGGGGACCGGCCAAGGGGCCGTTCCTCTCGGCCCACTTCGCCCAGGCCAACGGCAGCTTCACCGAGATCATGTTCGCCCTGTCTGTGCTGGACCTGCCCTTCACGGCGGCCAAGCACGAGATCAAGACCGATCTGCCGGCCGTGACGCTCAAGGCCGCCGGGCCGGCGATCGTTGTCGTACGCGAGATTCAACCGGCCAAGGACGACCCGGCCGCTCTGCCGATCCTGGTCAGCCAAAATTACTTCAGCCCCTCCGACCGCTATCGCTATGAAGGGCCCGAGCGGCTGGACAAGTTCGTGACCGAGGAGTTTCTCGTCGGCGCCGCGTACGGCTGCCAGGTGATCGTCACCAACCCGACCTCCTCGCCGCGCAAGCTCGAGCTGCTGCTGCAGGTCCCAAAGGGGGCCATGCCGGTGCAGGACGGCCTCTACACGCGCAGCGTCAGCGTGCTCCTGCCGCCCTACTCGACCAAGACGCAGGAGTATTTCTTCTACTTCCCGCTGAGCGGGACGTTCAACCACTACGGCGCGCGCGTCTCGCGCAGCGGCATGCTCGCCGGCGCCGCGCCTGACGCGACCCTCAAGGCCGTGGCCAAGCTCACGAAGGTCGACACGACCTCGTGGAACTACGTCTCGCAGGACGCCTCCAGCGCCGACGTGCTGCGGTTTATGCGTGACAACAACATCGAGCGACTCAACCTCGAACGCATCGCCTGGCGGATGCCCGACAAGGCGTTCTTCCAGGCCGTCATCGCCCTGCTCAAGGACCGCCACGTCTACAGCGACGTGCTCTGGTCGTACGCACTCAAGCATGACGATGCAGCCGCAGCGGCGGAGTACCTCCAGCATCGCGACACGTTCGCGGCAGCGTGCGGGCCGTACCTCACCTCGCCGCTGTTGAAGATCGACCCGGTCG
Source organism: Planctomycetaceae bacterium (assembly GCA_039680605.1). Taxonomy (NCBI): domain Bacteria; kingdom Pseudomonadati; phylum Planctomycetota; class Planctomycetia; order Planctomycetales; family Planctomycetaceae; species Planctomycetaceae bacterium. The sequence goes on from JBDKTA010000031.1 coordinate 29,015, forward strand.
TCCGCAAGGCCTACCAGCACCTGGAGTACGCCCCGCTGATCAACGCCCGCGCGCACAAGCTGGGCCCGCAGCGCCAGATCGCCAACGACCGCCTGGCCGGGCAGTACGCCTCGCTGCTGCAGGTCCTGGCGTGCAAGAGCAAGCTCGACGACGACGACCTGATGGCCGTCACGTACTACATGCTGCTGCAGGACCGCGTCGAGGAGGGGCTGGCCTTCTTCGCCCGCGTCAAGGCCGACGCCCTGGCCACGCGGCTGCAGTACGATTACTTCAAGGCGTACGCCGCGTTTTACGCCGAGGATTTGCCCACGGCCGCCGCGGTGGCCAAGCAGTACGCCGACTATCCGGTGGACCGCTGGCGCAAGCTCTTCAACACCGTCGCGGCGCAGCTAGATGAGATCAGCGGCAAGAAGCCCGCCGTCATCGACGACAAGAGCCGCGAGCAGCTTCAGGCGAATCTGGCGGCCGGCGAGGCGAGCGTGGACTTCACCGTCGAGGCCCGCAAGGTCACCGTGACGCACCAGAACGCCGCCAAGCTGCAGGTACACTACTACCTGATGGACGTCGAGCTGCTGTTCTCGAAGAACCCCTTCGTGCAGCAGATGTCGGGGCAGTTCGCGTACGTCAAGCCCAGCAGCACGGCTATCATCATCACGCCCAAGCAGCCCTCGGGCGAAACGGTGTTCGACCTGCCCAGGGAGTATCACAACAGCAACGTGATGATCGAGATCGTCGCCGGAGCCGCCCGCAAGAGCCAGGCGTACTACGCCAACTCGATGAACGTGCAGATGGTCGAAAACTACGGCCGCCTGCGCGTGACGGGGCCAGACGGTAAGGCCCTCGCGAAGGTATACGTGAAGGTCTACGCCCGCCACGCCGGCCAGAACGAGCCGGCGTTCTACAAAGACGGGTACACCGACCTGCGCGGGATGTTCGACTACGCATCCGTGAGCATCAGCGATCGCCGGGCGGTGGAGAAGTTCGCCGTCCTGATCTTCAGCGAAGCCAACGGCGCCGTCGTGCGAGAAGCCAATCCGCCTGCCGGAATGAAGCAAACCAGTGAGACTGAACTGACATTTCCTTGAGGCGGAGGAAGAGGGGATGGATGGATGGATGGGTGGATGGATGGATGGATGGATGGATGGATGGATGGATTTGTTAGCGGTCGAGTTTACTCGACGCGGTTGTCTCCGGTGCGATCAGGGAAACAACCGACGACGAGGACGAGATAACGACGGCGGAACTTTTCTTTCGTGTCGCGGACATCTTGTCCGCGAGTCCCGCGGGCGTCTCGCCCGCGGAAGCTGAACAACAAGAGCGGGAGGCGAGGGCAAGATGCCCTCGTTACGCGCGGGCGAGACGCCCGCGACACGACATGCAATCCCTGATTCGTCGTCCTCGTCGTCGTCCTCGTCCTCGTCGTCGGTTTTTTCTGGTCCCGGTGTGCTGGACAAACGCGTTGCCCTACCGTACCCTATCCCGCGCCTCAATTGCCAAGGAAGGCTGCCATGACTACTGCAAACGTACCTGCCCCGAATATCGCGCGCGGTCCTGATGCGTCCGATCCGCTTCTGGTTTCCCAGCGCGTTCCGCCGCATTCGATCGAGGCCGAGGTCTGCACCATCGGCTCGATGATCATCGACCGCACGGCGATCGACATCGTCGCACAGGTCTGCCAGGCGGAATATTTCTTCCGCCCGGCCCACCAGACGCTCTACCAGACGCTCATCGACATGAGCACGGCTGGCAAGCCCATCGAGCTGGTGACGCTGCGCGAGGAGCTGTCGCGCCTGGGGCTGCTGGAGCAGATCGGCGGCGTCGATTACCTCGTCGCCATCGTCGACGGCGTGCCCAACGCCGCCAACGCCGAATACTACGCCAAGATCGTGCGCGACAAAGCCCTGCTGCGCGACCTGATCATCGCCGCAGGCAAGATCACGCGCGACGCGCACGACAGCCGCGACGAAGCCCCCGACATCATCGAAAACGCCGAACGCCTCGTATTCAAAATCGCCACCGCCCAGATCGGCGACCAGGCCGTCACTCTCGGCAGCCTTCTGCAGGAGACCTTCGAGACGCTGCAGGAATCGGACGGGCGCCTGGTCACCGGCACGGCCACGGGCTATCCGGCGCTCGATGAAATGACCAGCGGGTTCCAGAACGGCGAGATGATCATCCTGGCGGCGCGGCCGTCCATGGGCAAGACCAGCTTCCTGCTCAACATCGCCGAGCACATGGCCGTGACGGAAAAGCTGCCGGTGGTGGTGTTCTCGATGGAAATGTCCAAGGCCCAGCTCGCCCAGCGCCTGCTGAGCTCGCACGCGCGGTTCAACCTGCGTCAGATGCGGCGGGGCATGATCTCGGCTGAGGACTGGACGCAGCTCCAGATGGCCGCGGGCGACCTGGAGCAGGCGCCGCTGCTGATCGACGATTCGCCGCTGCTGACGGCGCTGCAGCTTCGCAGCAAGGCCCGCCGCCTGCACGCCTCGCACGGGATCAAGTGCGTGTTCATCGACTACCTGCAGCTCATGACCTACAGCGGCCGCGCCGACAGCCGCCAGGAACAGATCACCGAAATGTCGCGGGGGATCAAGGCGCTGGCGCGCGAGCTGAACATCCCGGTGATCTGCGCTGCGCAGCTCAACCGCGGCCCGGCAGACCGACCCAGCCACCGCCCGCGCATGAGCGACCTTCGCGAGTCGGGCTCGATCGAGCAGGACGCCGACGTCGTCTCGCTGCTGCACAACGAAGACTACTACCACCGCGGCGAGCCGGACTACATGCCCCGCAACGTGACCGAGTTGATCGTGGCCAAGCAGCGCAACGGCCCCACCGGCACGGTGCATCTGACGTTCCTGCCCGACTGCACGCGCTTCGAATCGGCCTCGCCCGAGGTTTACGACAGTGGCGGGACGTATTGATTGCAGGGACGGGGACAGGGAGGGGGACGGGGAGTGCGGGATTACGCGGATTCTCGGGATTAAGAGGATTAGAAACGGGGACGGGGACGGGAGCAGGGAGTGCGGGATTACGCGGATTTTCGGGATTAAGAGGATTAGAAACGGGGACAGGGACGGGGACGGGGAGTGCGGGACTACGCGGATTCTCGGGATTAAGAGGATTAGAAACGGGGACGGGGACGGGAGCAGGGAGTGCGGGATTACGCGGATTCTCGGGATTAAGAGGATTAAAACAAAAACAAGAAATCGTCAGGGGGAGTGTTCTTTTCGTCCTCGTCCTCGTCCTCGTCCTCGTCCTCGTCGTCGTCGGTTGTTTGTTTCCGTGGGACTCATGGGCAAGATGCCCATGCTACTTACTTTCCCGGCTGCTGCATTCGCCGCAGGTCGATGATCCACTGGGGGGTCTGGGCAAGGTAGTCTTTGAGGATTTTTCCGCGGCTGAAGTAGTAGCGGGCGCAGAGGCCCTGGAAGAGGAATACCGTCATCGCCACGAGCACGTAAAAGCCCAGCGTCGCCTGGCGGTAGAACTTGGCCATGTCGATTCCCAGCGACGACTTGATCTGTGCGTAGGATTGCGCGGCTGCGGGGTCCAGCGGGGTCAGGAACGCCTGGCCGATCTGCCAGGCACAATAGACGGCGACCATCGTCATCAGGCCCACTTGGTTCCATCCCAGCAGGCGCGGGCCTCGCACGTCCAGAGCCAGCAGCATCGCCCTGCCCCGCCACTCGCACCAGGCAGCGGCGCAGAGGCCCAGCGTCAGGATGACGCCCCAGATGTCCCGCTCGCCCATCGCCAGCGAGATCATCGCCACAAGCGCCGACCCGGCCGCACAGATGCCGAAAGTGACAGCGTTGAACATGGCCATGCCGGTCGCGCGACGGAACTTGGCGGCCCGCTCCTGGGCCTGTTGGAACTGCATGAGCTGCTCTGCCGTCAGCGGCGAGGCCGCCCCTGCGTCTTGTGCGGCTGGAACGTCTGCCGGAGTCAGGGGCGGCGGGGTGGTGGTCATGTCAGTGCCTGAACTGGAACCGCAGCATGCGGTCGATGTCGACGGCGGTTTCGCCAAGGCACGTCAGCGGCAGAGCGTTCTGGAGTTGGGCGATGTCCAATCGCGGCAGCGTCGCCGCCGGGGCGGCGACCTTCTGCGGGCCGACAAACACGATGACCTCGTCGGCGAGTTTCTGCTCCAGCACGCTGGTCAGCACGGCCGAGCCGCCCTCGATCAGGACGCTGATCCAACCGCGGCGGCCCAGTTCATCGAGCAGCGCGCCGAGGTCGAGTCCCTTTTCGGCGGCGGGCAATTCGATGATCTCTGCCCCGCGGCTGCGGAGGCGCTGGGCGACGAGGGGCTTGGCGGCCGCGGCGCCGGGGGCGGTGACGATGATTAGCTTTGCGCGGTCGGTGGTGGCGGCGAGTTGGCACTCGATGGGCGTTCTCAGCGACGAGTCGAGCACGATGCGGGCGGGCTGTCCGCCCTTGCCGCTGCGGTTTCCCAGGTGCGGGTTGTCGGCCAGCAGCGTGCCGATGCCGACGACGACGCCGTCGCACCAGGCGCGGATCTGGTGGACGCGGTCGCGGCTGGCGCGGGAGGAGATCCACCGCCCGCCGCCGGGGGGCATGGCCATGTATCCATCGGTGGTCTGGGCCCACTTGCAGATGACCCAGGGGCGCCCGGTGGTGCGGTGCTTGACGTAGGCGGCCAGGAGCTGGCGGGCCTGGTCCTGCATGACGCCGACCTCGGTGACGATGCCGGCCTTCTTGAGCGCGGCGATGCCCTGGCCTGACACTTTCGGATCGGGGTCGACCATGGCGGCGACTACTCGGGCGAGTTTGGCGTCGATCAGCGCAGCGGTGCAGGGCGGGGTCTTGCCCTGGTGGCAGCAGGGTTCGAGGGTGACGTACATCGTGGCCCCGGCCGGATTGATGCCGGCGGCGCGGGCGGCGGAGAGGGCTTCGATTTCCGCGTGGGGTCCGCCGAACTTCTTGTGCCATCCGCGCGCCAGCTCGACGCCGTCGCGCACGACAACGGCCCCGACCATCGGGTTGGGCTCGACCTCGCCCCGCCCGCGGGCGGCGCACTCCAGCGCCAGGGTCATAAACTTGATGTCGTCAGCCATTGGCACCCATCTATACGTTCGATTGCGGATTTCGGATTGCGGATTCTATGGAGTGCGGCAGCCTTAGCTGCCGCTTTTGCAGTTTTCCGCAATCAAACAACTTCCAAAGCGGCAGCTATGGCTGCCGCACTCCATAGGTCCTACTTAATGAACTCGTTCAGGATATTCTCCAGCAGTTCCACGCGGCCGGACTCGTTGGCGTCGGCTTCGCCCTTCTTGAGCATGTACTGCTGCAGCTCGCGCAGACCGACCTGGCGCTTTTCGATCTTGGCGCCGATGCCTTTGTCCCAGCTCGCGTAGCGCTTGGCGACGAACTTGTCCATCGCCCCGCTCTTGCGGATGGCGGCGGCGATCTTGAGCCCGCGGGCGAAAGCGTCCATCGCCCCGATGTGGGCGTAGAACAGGTCGACCGGCTCGAAGCTCTCGCGCGCCACGTGGGCGTCGAAGTTCAATCCGCCGGTGGTGAACCCGCCGGCCTTGAGGATCGTCAGCATCGCCATCGTCGCGTCGTAGATGTCGGTGGGGAACTGGTCGGTGTCCCAGCCCAGCAGCAGGTCGCCGCGGTTGGCGTCGACGGAACCGAGCATGCCCAGCGCCGCGGCCGTCTCGAGCTCGTGGTGGAACGTGTGCCCGGCCAGCGTGGCGTGGTTGGCCTCGACGTTGAACTGGAAATGCTTGTCCAGGCCGTTGCGGACGAGGAACCCGTACACCGTCATGCAGTCGAAGTCGTACTGGTGCTTGGTGGGTTCCTTGGGCTTGGGCTCGATGTAGAACTGGCCCTTGAAGCCGATCTGCTTCTTGTAGTCCACCGCAAGCTGCAGCAGGCGGGCCATGTGGTCGAGCTCGCGCGGCATGTTGGTGTTGAGCAGGCTCTTGTAGCCTTCGCGCCCGCCCCAGAACACGTAACCCTGGCCGCCGAGTTCCTTGGTCACTTCCAGCGCCTTGGCGACCTGCGCGCCGGCGTAAGCGAAGACGTCGGCGTTGCAGCTCGTGCCGGCCCCGTGCATGAAGCGCGGGTGCGAGAACAGGCAGGCGGTGCCCCAGAGCAGCTTGACGCCGGTGCGGTCCTGCTCGGACTTGAGGACCTTGACGACCGCGTCGAGGTTCTTGTTGGTTTCGGAGAGGGTGCCCGCTTCGGGGGCCACGTCGCGGTCATGGAAGCAGTAGAAGTCCACGCCGAGCTTGGTGAAGAACTCAAATGCCGCCTTCACGCGCGCCTGCGCGTTGGCGACGCTGCTGGTGCCGTCGTCCCAGGGCATCTGGCGCGTGGGCCCGCCGAACTGGTCGGAGCAGCCGTTGCGGAAAGCGTGCCAGTAGGCCACCGCGAAACGCAGGTGGTCCTTCATGGACTTGCCTTCGATCTTTTCCTTGGCGTTGTAGTGCTTGAACGCCAGCGGGTTCTTGGAGTCCGGACCTTCATACTTGATCTTCGCAATTCCGGGAAAGGCTTCGGCCATGATGTACTCTCCTTCAAGTCCTTAGCGCCGCGATGGGCGGCCCTGTGTCGTCTCGTGATCTTTCTGCGGGCAAAACAGCGAAGCATTGTAAAAGCGCCCCGCCCGCGCCGCAAGAGCGTGTTACTCCGGAATGAGCGAATGTTGGACCGCCGCGGAGGAGGCGCTGCGCGGCGAAACGCTACAGGACCCTGCGCAACTTGGCGGCTTCCGTGGCCTCGGGGGTGTCCGGGTGCGACTTGATAAGCTCGTCCAGCGCCGCTTTGGCGTTGTCCCATTGGCCGGCCTTGAGAAGTTCCCTGGCGGTCTTGAGCATGTCGGCGGCAGAGGATTTCGGCGGCGGCGCGGGCTCGGAGGGCTTGGCGGGCGGCGGCGTAGCGGCCGCCGGCGCCGGCGGGACGGGTTGCACGGGTAGCTGGGCGGGCGGCGCAGCGGCGCCGCCCTGCTCTGCCGGCACGGTGACTTTGTGTTCGAGCAGCAGGTCGCCCAGGAGTCCCATCGCGTTATTGACCTGGTTGAGCGTGATCAAGGCGCGGATCCGGGCAAGCTTTCCGTGTTCGGTATCGGCTGGCGCTCCTTCGCCGTTCTCGCTCCGCAAGATCGCCGAGATGAGTTTGCCCGCCGAGGCGGTGTCGCCGGAGGTGATGTACCGCCGCAGCAGGAGCAGTTCTTCGGCCCGGGTCGGACCGGTCTGGCCGGAAGTCGACGTCCCGGGCGCGACGGCGCCGGGGATCTGGGCGGCCGGCGGCGCGTTGCCTGCAACGGGAGCGGCAGGCGTGGCGGGAGTACCGGGCGCGGGCGCCGGCGCCGGGTCTTCGGCGCCGGGGCTGTTGGCCGAGGAGTAGGTGCCGGGGTAGTAGTTCCCGAGCATCTGCTCAGTGGCGCGTTCGAGAACCAGCAGATTCCAGCACGTCGCCAGGATCGGGTCATCCTTGACGACCGGACCGCCGTTAGACCACGACCCGTCGCCTTTCTGGGCGGTGCAGATCCGGTCGGCTACCACTTCGTACCAGTCCTGCTTGCCGATCTTCTGCGTCTGCGTCAGCGCGCAGGCGCGTTCGAGACCGTAGAGATAATACGCGTCGCTCTGATAGACGCCGTTGCGGCCGATCCAGTCGAAACCGCGTTCGATGGCCAGTTCTGCCGGCGTCTTGCGCTTGGCCTTGGCGGCGGCCTGGGCGGCTTCGTTCTTGGCGTCGGCATTCTTGTCAATGGGGCTCAGATACGTTCCGGCGATATCTTCGCGGCTGATGCGCTTTCCGGTAGCCTGGAGAATGCACACGCCCAGGCACCCGATGCCCGCGGCCGTCATGGGATGATTGGCGCCGCTGCGATGCTTGCCCGAGTTGGTGTAGATGAACCCGCCGTAGTTGTCCTGCATGTTGATCAGATACCCTGCCGCTCGCAGCCAGGTTTCTTTGGGCACGGAGATCTTGTTGCGCGACACGGCCCACAGACCCAGCACCGCGTACTGGGTGTTGGACAGGTCCTGATTCTCGCTGCCGCGTTTGTAGCCCCACCCGCCGTTGGCGGCCTGGGCGCCGACGATCGTGGTGCCCAGATTGGCCATGGCCGTCACGTAGAGTCGCTTGTGGACGCGCTTGCCGAACTCGTCGGTGTCTTCACAGAGGCTGTCCAGCGCCAGCAGCATGATGCCGCAGTTGTAGACGGCGTGCTTGTCCCAGTCGCGCGTGTCGAGCCCGGCGTAGCGCATCATGAAGGGCAGGACGGCCTTGATGGCCGGGTCGGTCTTGGGCACGCCGCTCTTGCGCAAGGCCAGGACGCACAGCGCCACCGATCCGGGCTCGTTGCGGTACTGCGTGCTGCCGAAGCCGCCGTCGCGCCCCTGCTGGGCGCGCAGATAGGCTACGCCTTTGGTGATGGCCTCGTTCACTCGCCGCTGGAGGTCCGTCAGCTGCTGCACCTGCTGCACCTGCCCCACCGCCGCCGGCGCAGGGCCGCCAGCGGCCCCAATCGCCTGCCCCGCCGCCGGCGCAACCGCGACAGCCAGCGACACAAGACAGCAGAGGACGCAAATCCGGAAAGAAGGTAAGCGACCTGTGAATTGCGAATACTCAGCCATGCCGTGCATCCTCTAGGACTGCCAGTAGACCGCGACCGCACCGTCTTTGCCACAAAATTATACCGCCCCATTGCCCCGCGTGAGCGACCGGATTTCCTGGCAGGAAATCCGGTCGCTCACAGAGCGGGAGAAAGTAGTGAGTAGAGAGGAGAAAAAGCGGCCAACGCCTTATCAGACCTGCCATCGCGGCCTATCGCCCGGACTT
>JBDKTA010000032.1 GCA_039680605.1 Planctomycetaceae bacterium
ACCTGCCGTCGAGGATGAAGATCATGCCCCCGCCGCTGACTGCTTCGTAGCGATGTAGTGAAGACTTTCAGGGCGCTGCCCTTGATAATAAAGCACTTACGTCGCCAACTGCGGAAGTTGGGTTAGCTGCCGCTTTTAGAGTTGTTCGGTTGAGCGTGTGTACCGCTTGCCGAAAAACTTCCAAAGCGGCAGCTAAGGCTGCCGCACTCCATATCACGCGCCGGCACGCGGTGCGGCTGTGCAGGTCATGATCTGGTAGTGCAGATATGCCGTGAAGCCCTGCGGCGCGGGCTCGAAAACGCCCACGATGCGCCCGAACTTGCCGGATAGCTCGCGGCCGATCATCTCGACATCGGCGGCTGAGAGCTGGTATCGCCGGGCCAGGTCGGCCGAGGTCAGCGGCAGCGGCGGGGCGGGCTGAATGTCGATCATCGACCAGCCGCATTGCTGCAGGGCGGCTTGCAGTTCCTCCAGCGTGGGATACCACTTCTCCGTTCGCATGAGCCGGTAAAGATCGTTCAGGCAACCGGCGTCGCGGGCCTCGGTAAAGCATGCCGTCTGCTGTACGAGAACCTCGCCGCTGCGCATCTGCGACCGCAGGTGCGCCAGGAAAGGCTCCAGGCCGTCGCGTCCGAAGTAATGCAGCAGCGACCGCATCACGAGCATCAGCCCGCCCGGGTGGGTCACTTCAGTGACTTCGGAATCCCTGACCCCGTAAAGTTCTTCGCGCGTCACGCCGGCGGCCGAGCGGTTGAGCTGGACAATGCGGCGATCTCGCGATTGTTCGAGCTGCCGCGGCGAGAGGTCGACGTTCACCATCGCGGTGCCATCGAGCGAACCCTGCGCCGCTAGCCGCTCGAGCAGAAAGCCCGTGCCGCCGCCGAGGTCGGCCAGCACGGCGGGGGGGTGTTGCGCTGCGGCCCGGGAGATCGCCGCCACCAGCGGCGCGACGACGGCGGCGTCGGCAAAATAGCCGCCGTGCATCGAGTGCCACCGCCGGCCCTGGATGGCTGCCTCACGCTGAATGTGATCGTTGTCGTTGCCCACGGACCGGCGATTCTACCCTCCCGCAGCAGGTGCCGCGAGGGCGAGATAGACACGGCGGGCGAAAACGCTAATCTATGGGTGTATCGCCGCACGAAGAGGCCTTGCCCCAAGGCCGCCGGCGGCGCATGAGGATTCATGAAGCGACGCACCGGCGACACGACGGCTATCGGCGGCGACTACCAGCACCGCGCCCTGACGCAGGGGCCGGCGGTGCAGCGGTTCTGGCATTACAGCAAGCAGTTGGCCGTCGCGCGGTTGTTGCCGCCGGCGGCGGGTGAGTTTGCCCTCGACGTCGGCTGCGGCTCGGGCGTCATCTCGCACTACCTGGCCGGTCGGGGCGCTTCCGTGCTGGGCATCGACGCCAACGAAGCGGCCATCGACTTCGCCCGTAGCCAAGGGCCTGGCGACGGCGCGCGGTTCCAGTGCGGGCTCGTCGATGAAGCCTTCGCCCTGGAGCGCCCTGCCGACAAGATCTACTGCCTGGAAGTCATCGAGCACCTCTACGCCGACCAGGGGCGGCGGATGCTTGACGTGTTCGCCGGCCTGCTGGCACGCGGCGGGCGTGTCATGCTCACCACGCCCAACTACGCCAGCGCCTGGCCGCTCATCGAACGCACGATGGACCTGCTGCATCTGGCCCCGCCCCTGCGCGAGCACCAGCACGTCACGCACTACACCCCGCGCCGCCTGCGCAGGCTCTGCACCGACGCCGGATTCACCGTCGAGCGGTTGATGACGCAGTGCTTCATCGCCCCCTGGGCCGCCGCCCTGAGCTGGCGCCTCGCCGAGCGCCTCGCCGCGGCCGAGTTCCGCTGCGACCTGCGCCTGGGCTCGATCCTGGTGGCCGTCTTGCGCAAGTAAGATCAGGGACGGGGAGTGCGGGATTACGCAGATTAGAGCAAGTCACGAACACATCTAGCGCCCTCTGAAGAAGTTGTGTATGCTTGGGTCAAGCATGGAGGCTTGAAATGAAAGCATACTCAATGGATTTACGTAAGCGTGTGTTGGCAATGTGCGAC
>JBDKTA010000033.1 GCA_039680605.1 Planctomycetaceae bacterium
GGCTGATCGGATCCAAAACAAGTGAAAAGACCCTTTGGGGTAGCAGAATGCCGCCATTGCACCGCCATTCCTGCACAAATCGACCGAAAATAATCTGCATAAATCTATAACTGCGGAAGTTGGGCTAGCCTCTGCGGCTGGCTCAGAAGCCCATCTTCGCCAGCAGGTCCTTGGCTTCTTTGGCCTGAGCGGAATCACCGTGGTTGGCGACGATTAGTTGGAGAATCTGGGCGGCACGCTGTTTCTGATCATTGGCCAGGAGCATTTTGGCCATCTTCAGTTGTGTTTCGGCGTTATCAGAGGGCGCAGGCTTGGGAGCGGGCGTTTGTGGCGCGGCGGGCTGCGGCGGATCAGCGTTTTGCACGACGGGCGCGGCGGCCTTGGGCACAGCCGGCGGTCGCCAGGGCAAGGGCGGGTCAGCCTTGGCTTGGGCGCCGCCGGGGCCGCCCTGGGATTCCTTCATCCTCCGCAGTTCGATCAAGGCCGCCTGACGCCTCAATTCGAAGGCGCGGTACTGGGCGACGCCCCTGGCGGACTTGTCTTCGCGGAAGCGATCCACTCCGTTCTGGGCTTCGGCGTACTGGGCTTCGTAATACGCCCGCTGCTGCGAGTTGACCGGTTGGGCGCTCGTCGCGACCGGCGGGGCTTTGCTGGCGGCAGCGTCGCGCTTGTCGAAAGCGGTCCTGGCGGCTGCGGCGCCGGCGATGAACTCGCTCTTGGCCCGCACGACGGCGAAGGCCTCGGTGATCTCGGCGATCATGTCGGGGGACAGGTTTCTGTCATTGGCGCGGATCTGCCAGACCGAGAGCAGCCCGAGGTCATAGTTGATCCCGGCGTTGTCGGCGTCGCCCTTGAGGGCCCGGACCAGCAGCGCAGCGGCGTCGGCGATCTTGCCCTCGGCGCCGCTGGCGTACGCCAGCACGCCGCAGGCGAGCGGGTCACGGCTATCGAGGCGCACCAGGTCCTGCGCGGGCATGATGCCCATGCGCGGCTGGTCCAGTTGCAGCAGGCGGCGCAGGTAAGCGCGGTACAGCTTGGCGTCGCGGGCGTTGACGGTGCGGGCACGGGCGTATGCCTCGGCGGCGGCAGTGAAGGTTGGGGCCGTCTCGATCGCCTGAATCAGCGGCGCCGGGACGGGCGGGGCCTCCTCCGCGCCGGGCAGAGCGATTTCGGGCACGACCATGCCCTTGACCGCCGGCGGGCGGAAGGTCAGCAGCGGCATGGCCTTGTCGCCCTGCGCGATGGTCTTCTCGGCGCGTTCGACATCCCGTTTGCACTGAAGGATCCGGGCGTTGCGCTGGGCCAGCGCCCGCTCGATGGGCCCTCGCTCCTGCTTGGCGCGCTGCGCTTCACTGACGGCATGTCGCATGCCCGCCTCACACGCGGCGGCGTTGGCCGCCGAATTGGGGCTCTTGCTGTCGGCCAGGAATCGCGCCTTGTCGATCTGCATCTGGCGATAGGACTTGTCCGCGGCCACCGCCCGGTCGTTGAGCGTTCGCAGTTGCAGCTCGAGACCGGGGTTTGCCGCCATGGCCGCGACGAGGGCGGCCTTGAGCTGCGGCAGGCGTTGACGCTGCTCGTCGGCGGCGGCGCGACACTTGGCAAAGGCGTCTTTGCAGTAGGTCTGGCCGTCATAGAACCCTCGCTTGTTCTGAACCAGCTTCAGGACCTCCATGAACTCCTGCTGATCGGCGGCGCCAACGGGGTTGTCGACGGCGTAGATCAGCCAGATCGCCAGGATGCCCATATCGTAGGCGACCCCCTCATTTTCGGGATTCGACCGGGCCGCCTTGACCAGCGCGGGCAGGGCCTTGGGAATATTGCCTTTGGAGGCCGCAAGGTACCCGATAACGCCGTGGGCGAGAGCGTCTTTGGGATCCAGCGCGACCAGGTCGTCCGCGGCCCGGGCGGCCAGTTGCGGCTGACCCATTTCCAGCAGGCGCTGCACGTAGGCGCGGGGGATGGCGGGATTGCTTCGGTCGAGAGTGCGAGCGGCCTGGTAAGCCGTTGCCGCGGCAGCGGCATTGGGCGCCTTGGCGATGGCCGAGGCCACGCCGGTTTCCTGGTCCGGGTCTGTCGAGAGCGGTTGCGCGCCGCCGTCGCCGGGCGTCGCGGCCAATATCGCCGCCATCCACAAGAGCATTCCAGAGGCCATTGCGCTGCTCCATTAGCCGGCGTGTACATGAACAGGCTGGAAAGCCTGTTCCACCAACGACCGCATCTACAGGGTGATCGTGTCGAGCAAGGCCTGGGCCTGGCGCGAAATCTCGCTGTCGGGGTATTGCTGAATGATAGCCAGCAGTTCCTGGATCGCCTTGTCGCGTTGATTGTTGCGGATGAGCATCTGCGCCAGCTTCAGGCGGCGCTGGCCCTGCGACAGCGGCGAGGCGCCCGTCGTCGCGGTCGGACCCGAAGCGGCGGGCTCTTCCGCGACCGCGTCCGATGCATCAGCCGCAATCACGCCGCCAACCGCCGGCGGCTTCCAGGGCATTGTCGGATCGCACTTCTCGAAGGCCTGCAGGGCCTTGGTTTCTCGTTCTTTTTGCTGCTGGGCTTTGATGATCGCCCGCTCGCGCAGGACCACGACCTGCCGCAGCGCATTGCCCTGGCGCACCACGCCGGCCAGTTCGTCGCGGGCCTGGCGGTAGTCGGCCTGGGCCTCGGTGACGTAGGCCGGAAGGCGCGTGTCGCTGCTGTTGCGCGCGTCGAAGTTGTAGCGGCGAACCGTTTCGTCGGCCGCTCGCATGCGGCGCTCCAACGCATCGCTGCGCCGCTTGAGGACGTTGAATTGCTCGGCCGCTTCCCGGTTCTTGCCCTGGGCGTCTTTGATGTCGGAATCCAGCTTCGTCAGTCGCTCATGCTGGGTCTTGATGTAGTCCTGCCGGAGTTTAAAAGCTGCCAGGGCGGCCTTCCCCCCTTCGGCAAAATCTTTCTTCGACTCCCACTGCGACTTGAGGGAGGCGGCGGACGATGCAGCCTCGGAAGGAATGTCCGACTTGCGCACGGTGCTTTCCTGCCAGGCGCAGATGACGCCGGCGTTGAACATGATGCCCGCGTTGTCGTCGGCATATTTCGCGGCGTTGATCAGGGCGGGCATCGCCTCGCCGACGCGGCCGGAGCGGGCCTTGGCGTATCCGATCACTCCCCACGCCAGACCGTTCTGGGCCTCTATCGCCGTCAATTCCGCCGCCGGAACCGCCGCCAGCAGCGGCTGACCCAGTTCGAGCATGCGCTGGATATAGATCTTGTAGATCTGCGGGTCGGCCTTGTCTGCCGAGCGCGCCTCGACATAGGCCTTGCTGGCGGTAGTAGCGTCCGGGGCATCGTGAATGGCCTGGATCAGCTCGATGACGGACGGCCCGCCCGCCGGCTGGGCCGATGCCATTGCGGACGTCAGAATCCAAACCACCGCCGCGACATGTACAGATGCGTGTTTCATCATGTCTTTGCCGTCCTGAAATAAGACTGCACGGCCAGTTTACCTGCGCGTGGATCGACAGACAACACCAAGGTTAACGCACGGCCGCAAGAGAACATGCACGCAGAGTTCACGGGATCAGACGGCAGGGGGGTGGCATGGCGACACGCGTTGCTCAGCGGGCCTGCCTGCCGGCAGGCAGGTCGCCATGGGTGTGCGCTGAGCATCATGGCGACCCACGAAAAACAAAAACGTGTGTCGCCATGCCACCCGTGGGTTCAATGTTCGACTGTGTTACTTGGCCACTTCAGCGGCGACGAGGTCGCCCACTTCGCGGGTGCCAAAGCCCATCTTGCCCGCGGCCTGGCTCTTCATCTTGGCCGTGGTGGCCATGACGGCGTTCTCGACGCGGTTGCCGGCGTCAACGAGCTTGGCATCGTTCTTGTGCGTTCCGGTCTCGCGCAGGAGCATGCCGACAGCCGCGATCGCGGCGATCGGGTTGATCACATTCTTGCCGGTGTACTTGGGCGCCGAGCCGCCCATGGGCTCGAACATGCTGACGCTCTTGGGGTTGATGTTGCCGCCGGCGGCCACACCCAGACCGCCCTGGATCATCGCGGCCAGGTCGGTGATGATGTCGCCGAAGATGTTGTCGGTGACGATGACGTCGTAGAACTCGGGGTTCTTGACGAACCACATGCAGCAGGCGTCGACGTGGTTGTAGTCATGCGTGATGTCGGGATATTCCTTGCCGACTTCCTGGAAGGCGCGCCACCACGTGTCGCCGGCGAAGGTCAGCACGTTGGTCTTGTGAACCAGCGTCAGGCGCTTCTTGGGCGAATTGCGGCGGCGGCAGAACTCGAAGGCGTAGCGGATCGCCCGCTCGGCGCCGAATCGCGTCGTGCAGTTGATCTGCGTCGAGACCTCGGCCGGAGTGTCCTTGTACTGCACGCCGCCCATGCCGGTGTAGAGGCCCTCGGTGTTCTCGCGCACCACGACGAAGTCGATGTCCTTGGGGCCTTTGCCCGCCAGCGGACACTCGACGTTGGGGTACAGCCGCACCGGACGCAGGTTGATGTACTGGTCCATCGCGAAGCGAAGCTTCAGCAGCAGGCCCTTTTCCATGATGCCCGGAGCGATCTTCGGGTGTCCCACGGCGCCGAGATAGATCGCGTCGTAGGTCTTGAGCTGGGCGATTTCGTCGTCGTGGATGATCGGGATCGAAGCAGCCGCCGGGTCGCCGCCGGCATCTAGATACCGGTCGCCGCTGACGTTGAAGTCGGTCAGGCTGTACTCGAAGCCGACCTTGGCCGCCACGGCCTTGAGGACCTTCAAGCCCTCGGCCACCACTTCCGGACCCGTCCCGTCGCCGCCGATCACCGCTATTTTCGTCATGTCATGTTCCTCGTTAAAGAGTTCCGGAGTGTATCGAGACGGGCTCTACAGGACAAGCAGAATTCATGTGGAGTGCGGCAGCCTTAGCTGCCGCTTTGGCAGTTGTTCGGTGCCCAGAAACTCCAAAAGCGGCAGCTAAGGCTGCCGCACTCCATAGCTCCCCGGCGGGGACCGACAGAAACGACCTCTGTGGCCACGTTGACATGCAGACGCAGGACGCGGACAATCCTCTCATGGCCCTGCCGGCACAACCTGCGCCTGTGAAACTCATCTGCGGGATGATCTCTGCGCGAGCCGAACTGTTTGACGCGGCGACGGCTGAGATGGTGAAAGATTTCGGGCCGGTGGACTTGAGCAGCGAGGTGTTTGCGTTCGATCTGACGCATTATTACGACCAGCAGATGGGCAGCCCGCTGTATCGCAAGTTCGTGGCTTTTGAGCGGCTGGTGGACCCGGTGGTGCTGGCGGGGGCGAAGCTGCGGACCAATCAGATCGAGGCACAATTTGCCACCGGTGCCACGCACAACTCCGTTGTGCGTGTCCCTGACCCTTCAGGTTCAGGGATGCATGGGCGGGACGCCCATGCCACACCGCAAGAGCATGGGCGGGACGCCCATGCCACACAGCCGGTGCGGCCGATCAATCTGGATGTGGGATATCTGGCCTTGAGCAAGCTGGTGCTGGCGAGCATGAAGAACTTCTCGCACCGGATCTACCTGCGCGACGGCGTGTACGGCGAGATCACGCTGCTGTACCGCGGCCGGCGGTGGGAAGCTTTGGAATGGACCTTTCCCGATTTCGCCTCGGGACGGTATGATGCGTTCCTTAGTGAGGCCCGCCGCCTGTTGCTGGCCGGGCCGCGCCGGGAGTGCGAGAAATGATCGTCTGGGGCGCTGCAGGACTGGTTGTGCTGGCCTTTGTGCTTTCGTCGCTGGCGGCGCCGCTGGCGCGGCAGATCGCCCTGCGCTATCGGGTGCTGGATATCCCCAGTTCGCACAAGAGCCACGCCACCCCCACCCCCCTGCTGGGCGGCAGCGCGATCTTCTTCGCCATCGCCGTGCCGGCGGTGGGCGCTTTGGCCGTGGCGAGTTTCTGGGCGGATACCGGCGTGCCGCAGTTCATGGCGCCCTGGTCCAGGCACATCGCCGGGGCGGCCCTTCGCGCGCCGCTGGCGCTGGGGCTCCTGGCCGGAGCGGCGGCGATCCATGCCCTGGGCGTGCTGGATGACCGGCGCGGGTTGGCGGCCTGGCTCAAGCTGGCAACGCAGACCCTTGTGATCATGGTGCTCGTCAGCGCGTGCGGGCTGAACTTCCCGGCGGGGCTGCACGGCACGACGGGCTTCATCGTGACGGTCATCTGGCTGGTGGTGGTGATCAACGCCTTCAACTTCCTGGACAACATGGACGGGCTCTGTGCCGGCGTGGCGTGCATCCTGGCCGCGGCGCTGCTGGGCGTGACGGCCGGGACCGGGCAGATGTTCGTTTCCGCGTGGCTGTGCCTGCTGATCGGGGCGGTAGCCGGATTTCTGCCGGCGAACTTTCCGCCGGCCAGACAGTTCATGGGCGACGGCGGAAGTCTGCTCATCGGATACATGCTGGGCGTTCTGACGTGTCTGACCGATTTCGCCGGACCGGCGGCGATGGCCGGTCCCAACGGCATCTTCGTGCCGCTGGTATTGATGGCCGTGCCGCTGTACGACTTGTTCAGCGTGATCATCCTGCGACTGGCCGAGGGGCGCAATCCGATGATCGGCGACATGCGACACTTCTCGCACCGCCTGGTGCGCCGCGGCATGAGCGTGCGCCGCTCGGTGCTGACCAATTACCTCTGCGCCGCCGCCACGGCCACCTCCGCCACGCTGCTGACCTACACCATCGGCCCGGCCGGGGTGGTGCTGGTGCTGGTGCAACTGGCGGCGCTGCTGCTGATCATGACGATGCTGGAAGCGGGCGTGAGCAAGTCACGGTAAAGAATCAGATCGCCACAGAAATCCCGGCGCTCGCTTCACTCGGCCGCAACCAAAGGGGGCTCTTCGCCGCCGAAAGTCTCGAGCAGTTTCGCCGGCCGCCGTCGCCGTAGGACCCCAGGCCCCAAGCCGGCCCCCCGGTAGCCTCCGTTTGGGGTGAAGCAATAGTGGTACAGAGGGCACAGAGAAAGAAGGACCTCTTCTTTCCAATCTCGTGTGGGTGCCGTGGCGGGAGGGCGAAGCCCGACAGCCACGATCCCCGCACGCCAGGGACGCTCTTACTGCAAGGTTCGGGGATCGTGGCTCTCCGGGCCTTCGGCCCTGCGCGCCACGGCACCGGCCGTTATCCAGCCGCCATGTTCGCTGCAGGTCGCCGGAGACATGGCGGCTGAGAAACGGCGGCTCGACTGAGCTCGCCGAAGTCCGCAATGGCACCCATCACGGATCAGGCTTTCAGTTCAGCGGCGACTTCGGCGGGGATGTCGAAATTGGCGTAGACGTTCTCGACATCGTCATGGTCTTCGAGGATCTCCATCAGGTTCAGGGCCTTGCGGGCCTTTTCGGCGTCGATGGTGACGGTGTTCTTGGGCACCATGCCCATCTCGGCCGAGACGGTCTTGATGTCGTTCTTGGCCAGGGCCTGCTTCACCTGCTCGAAGACGGAAATCTCGCACGTGACGGTGAATTCCTCGCCGTCGGAGGCGATGTCTTCGGCGCCGGCTTCGAGGGCCACTTCCATCAAGGCCTCTTCGGTGGTCGCGTCGGCGGGAATAATGAACGTGCCCTTCTTGTCGAACATCCAACTGACACAGCCGGTGCCGCCGAGCTGGCCGCCGACTCGCTCGAAGAGCTTGCGCATCTCCGGCGCGGTGCGGTTGCGGTTGTCGGTCAGGCACAGGACCATGAACGCCACGCCGCCTGGGCCGTAGCCTTCATACACCATTTCTTCGTAATTGACGGTCTCGAGCTCGCCGGTGCCCTTCTTGATCGCCCGGGCGATGGTGTCGTTGGGCATGTTGACGGCCTTGGCGTCGTCGATGGCGTAGCGGAGCTGGAGGTTTTCTTCCGGCTTTCCGCCGCCATGCTTGGCGGCGATGATGATTCGCTTGGAGAGCTTGGACCACTGCTGGCTGCGCTTGGAGTCGCTGCTGCCCTTGGCCCGCTTGATCTTCGACCAATGAGAATGTCCTGACATAGTCGCTTACCTCAGTCTTGCTTCAATCGCATTTCACCGCGGAGATCGCAGAGACCGCAGAGAGGAAGAGAGAGGAAAAGGGAAATGGATGGAATAGCTCCATCTTCCTTTTCTTCTTCTTTTCCTCAGCGTCCTCAGCGTCCTCAGCGTCCTCCGCGATCTCTGCGGTGAACCTATTTTGTTTCCGCCACGCCTTTGCCAAGCGGCGCCGGCGTGGGTTGTTTGCCGGCCTTGATCGCTTCGATCTTGGCGAGGGTCAACTTCAGGATACCGCGCATCTCGGCTGAAGGGAACTTCTCCTTCTGCGCCAGTTCGAGGGCCTTGATCCACTGGCGGTTGGCGAGGTCCATGAGGCCCAGCCGCGCACAGGCGTCGCCGAGGTGGTCGTGGATGACGGCGTGTTCTTCGCCGTCGGCAGCCATATCCTGCAGGGCCTGATCGAGGATGCGTTTGGCCTGGTCGAACATTCCCTGTTTGTAGCGCAGCCACCCCAGCGAATCGAGGCTGGCGGCGGTGCGGCGTTCGGCGAGGGACTTGCGGATCATGCGTTCGGCCTTGGCCAGTTCGACGCCTTCGTCGGCGTATTGATAGCCAAGGTTGTTGTTGAGGGCCGGGTCGTCGGGCTCGAGGGTCAGGGCCTTTTCCAGGGCGGCGCGGGCCTCGCCCGGGCGCCCCAGTTCGGCCAGGCCCAGCGAGATCACCGAGAGCATTTCAACGTCGTTGGGGTCTTTTTCCAGAAAGGCCTTGGCCCGCTCGACGCCGCGGGCATGCTGATTCTGCATCAGGATGGTCCGCACCAGCATCTGGCGATGCCAGGCGAGGATCTTGTCGGGCGTGAAGACGACCAGCAGGCGGGTTCCGCGGTTGAGCAGCACGCCGGGGGCGGGCGCGGGGGCGGGCGGTTTGGCTTTGCCCGGTTGCGTCAGGGCCGGCTGCGTGGCGACGGTGGCTTCAAGCTGCGTCAACCAGTCATCGAGCTGCTTCTCGGCCCGCTGGAATTGGTCGGCTTTGACCAACCCGCCAATGAGCATCTGTCGCGGTTCGATCTGCCAGCGATCGCCGGCGAGCAAGGCGTTGGTGTAGGCGACGGCCTGGTCGATCTTGCCGTCTTTGCAGTACCAGTCGATCTTGATCTGCCGCAGCAGCGAGGCCACGGACGGGCTGGCCAACTGGATCCACTCGTCGATCAGCGGGTGGTCGTACACCTTGCCGCTGTTGAGGGCGCCGATAACGGTGAAGATCGCCTGGTCGCCCCCGCCGCCGCTGACCCATTTGCGCCCGAACTCGACGAGCTTGTCAAACTGCTTGTTCTGGACGAGCAATTGCAGCTTGAAGCGGCGGAAGAAGTCGGCTTCCCGCAGCGAGCCGGCGGTCAGCCACTTGTCCACCAGCTCATTGGCCTTGTCGTACTCCTTGGCATTCTGGAGGGCCTGGAGCAGACTCAAGTAGACGCGGTCGGTATCGTCGGACTGTGCGGCCCAGGTTCGGGCGAAGGTCTCGGCCTTGTCGAACTGGCGGGCCTTGCAAAACAGGGCCATCTTTTCGCCGCGCAGGCGGTTGGCCAGAGGCTCTTCGGGCGAGGAGTCGAGCCATCCGTCCAGAAGTCTCTGGGCGTCGTCAAAGCGGTCGGTCTGGTTGTAGATCTTGATCAGGACCTGGCGGAGGATGTCCTTCTCGCTGTTTCCCGAGGCGCGCTTAAGATACGCCTCGCCGCGTTCGATCGCCTCATCGAGCCTGGAGAGCTGCTGAAGCACTTCGATCTGTTTGAGCTTGGCCCAGAGCAATCCACCGCTTCGGGCGAGAATGTCGTTGAGCGTCGCGGCGGCGGCCTCGAACTGCCGCGCCGCGACCATGGCCTGGACATAATGCTGGGCGATGTCGGCGCGGTCAGGGTGCTCCCTGTGGAGCTGCTGCCAGATGGCGACGGCTTCGCTCAGGCGGCCCTGGCGGGCAAAGAGCGTTGCCATCATGCGTGCGGCCTGAAGGTGGCGCGGATGATCTCGCAAGATGGCATTGAGGACGCCGACGATGCGGTCGAACTCCTTGGCCTCGATCCGCGCGGCGCCGGGGGGAATCTGCTGCGCCAGCACGAGCAGTTGCACGTCGGGAACATGGCCTTGCTCGCGGCGCAGGGACTCCAGCAGGGCCATCGCCTCGCGGTGCTTGACCGGGTTGTGCCGCCCTGTCAGCAACGCCAGCTCCACCTGCATCAACCGCACGGCCGTGTCGTCGCCATGGCGCTCCATCAGGTGCTGCAGCACGATGCCGGCAGCGTCGTGGTCGCCCTTGTCCATCAACAGGCGGATCAGGCGCGTCGAGGCCTCGATGTTGTCCGGGGCCGCCACGACGGCAGCATTGAGCAGCGAGATCGCCTCGGCTTGTTCGCCACATCGCAGTTGGGCTTCGGCCAGGAGCATCAGCACCTGCACGTCGCGGGCGTTGAGGGCGTGGGCCTCCTTGAGAAGTTCGACGGCCGCGCCCATGTCTCCGCGGGCCAGCGCGAGGCGCCCACGCAGGAGCAAGCGAAAGAAGTTGTTCCCGCCCTGTCTTGCGATGCGTTCCACGAGGCGGTCGACTTTGTCAAATTGCCTCTGATCGAGATACAGCCCCGCCAGGGCCTCGCAGGCGGGCATGTAGTCGGCCTTGACGTCCATCGCCCGCTGAAACTGATCGGCGGCCAGGAGCTTGCGTCCGGCGGCGATGGCCAATTGCCCGGCCACGTAGTGCATCGCCGGGCGTGCGGGCGATTTATCCGCCACGGCCTGGCGTGCCAGAGTGCGATCAAGTTCGCCCACGTCGGCGGCGGTCAGGGCGGCGGCGGCTTGGGCAACCGCCTCGGCGGCGCCTGGGTCAGCCCCGAGTGCCTGCACCAGGACGTCGACGGCCGCGGGGAGGCTTCCGTCCTTAGCGGCGGCCGACGCGAGCACGACGGCGGCTGCGGGGGTTCTGGGAGCCTGCTTGAGCACGGCCCGGGCGATCTGAGAGGCCCCGGACGAATCGCCGGCGGTCTGGGCGGCGCGGGCCAAGGCCATGGCGTATGGCACGCTGAGCTTTCCGCCGGCGCTATGCTCCTGCCAGAGCCTCTGGAGAAGTTGCCCGTCGGCGGCGCCGGCGAGAACTCGCCTGGCCAGGGGCTCGATCCGCGATTGCAGCGAGGGTTCGTCGGCCATCTCGGCCAAGGCCTTGGCTGCGCGGGGATAGTCGCCCGCCTTGGCCAGCGCCTCGATCATCAGTTCGCCCCACTGGCCCTGGGAGCGGTCGCGTTCGTAGGCCTTGCGGAACTCCTCGGCGGCTGCGGGATATTTGCGGAGCTTCATCATCAGCGTGCCGCGCTGAGCCTGGAGGCGTTCCGGTCGCGTGGCCAGATATTTCAGAGCGGCCCGATCGGCGTACTGCCTGGGGTGTGCGGCGAACCAATCGCCCAGCATGTCCCAGCACTGCAGTGCGGCGGCGGAATACCCCTGCTGCTCGAGCATTGCGGCCAGGTCTCGCATCGCTTCACCGGCCAAAGGATTGTCGGGCGTGGCCTGGCTGCACTTGACGGCGGTTCGCAACCGCAGCAGCGCCTCGTCGCGATTTCCCGCCAGCAGGGCCAGACGCCCCAAGGCCAACTGGACGTCAAGATCGTCGCCGTCAGCCGCGGCGGCGGCAGTCAGCGCCTTGATGGCGCTGCCGGGATTTTTCAACTGGCGGTAGATCAGGCCGGTGACGCGCAGGACGCCAGGGTGATCGGGCGCGAAGCCCTCGGCTCGCTGGGCCTTGACCAGGGCGGCGGCGGGATCGTCCCGCTCGAGAAGTTCCTGGGCTTCCTTGAGCGCCGCGGCGGCGCGGGCGGGCAGTTCGGCGACGGCGCCTTTGGCCGGACGCTGAACGGGGGGAAGAATGTCATCGAGCCCCAGCAGCGCCCGCGGAGGCAGCGGCGCCGGCTGGGTTGCGATTCGGGAAGCGGGGGCGGTGGCGGGCTGGGAGGCCGGCGCCGTGGCCGACTGGGCGGAGGCAAAGTCTGGTTGCACCATCATCGCGCCCAAAGCCAGGGCTGCTGCCGCACAGCAGGCGATGACGCGATGGATGCACACTAATGAATGACCTTATTCAACGGATACGTAATGATACCAGTCCCGCCGGCGCGAACAAGCTGGGGAACCAGATCGCGCTCGATGCGTTCCTCGATGATGACTTCGACAGCGACCCAGTTGGCGTCGGCCAAGGCGGAGACGGTGGGCGATTTTTCAGCCGGAAGGACGCCCAGGACGGCATCGAGCGAGGCGCGGGGGACGTTCATTTTGAGCCCGACGCGCTGACGGGCGGCGATGGCGCCTTGGAGCAGCAGGGCGATGTTCTCGATCTTGGAGCGTTTCCAGGGCGTGTCCATCGCTTTGTGGTTGGCGATAAACCGCGTCGTCGACTCCAGCAGCGTGTCGAGCACGCGCAGCTTGTTGGCGCGCAGGCTCGAACCGGTCTCGGTCACGTCCACGATGCCGTCGAGCAGGCGGGCCTTGATCTCGGTGGCGCCCCAACTGAACTCGACCTTCACGTCGATGCCCTTGGCGGCGAAGTACCGGCGCGTCACGTTGACCAACTCGGTGGCGACCGTTCCCCCGGCCAGACCCTCCGGCGCGGTGACGGGGCTTTCTTCCGGAACGGCCAGCACCCAGCGCACCGGGCGCAGGTTCTGCTTGGCATAAACCAGTTCGGACACCTCGGCCACGTCGGATTCGTTTTCGAGGATCCAGTCGCGTCCGGTCAGTCCGGCGTCGATGACGCCGTCGGCGACATAGCGGCTCATTTCCTGGGCGCGGAACATGAGGATCGAGATCTGGTCGTCGTCGATGCTGGGGGTGTAGCTGCGCGACGAGACCTGGATGTTGTACCCGGCGCGCTGGAAGAGGTCCAGCGTGCTGTCCTGCAGCGAGCCTTTGGGAATACCCAGCACCAGCTTGTCTTCTGCCGAACGGTGAACCATCGAGCTTCCTTTACTTCCTGGCGGCCTTGCGGGGCGCGGGGGTGGAGGGATTTTTTCCGGCCGGGGCGGGCTTGCCGGCGGTCTTGCCAGGACCTTTGCCTTTGGCCAGGGCTTTGGCTTTGGCGCGGGCGCGGGCCTGCGTCAATTCTTCCTCGCGTGCCTTGGCTTTGGCCAAGGCGTCGGCCTCGGCTTTGACCTTGGCGGCGGCGTCGGCGACGGCCTGATTGGCCGCGTCGATCTTGGCCTGGGCCTGTTCCTGGATC
Organism: Planctomycetaceae bacterium; assembly: GCA_039680605.1. Lineage (NCBI taxonomy): Bacteria > Pseudomonadati > Planctomycetota > Planctomycetia > Planctomycetales > Planctomycetaceae > Planctomycetaceae bacterium. Next base: position 13,201 of record JBDKTA010000033.1, read on the forward strand.
TTGCGATGCTTGGCCAAAGCCTTGGCGTGCTTGGCGACGTACTGGCGCAGCGCCAGGTGCGCGGTCATCATGTCGCTGCGACCGACGAGGCGCTCGAACATCTTCTGGATTTCGGCGCGGTCGAGTCCTGGCGGCAGGTGGCCGTTGAGTTCCATGGTTTCAACGAGCGTCTGGTCGACGGGCAGGGCGCGCACGTCCAGGGCGACCATGGCGGTGTACGCGGCGGCGTAGTGGTCGAGACCCAGTTCCATGAGGTATCGCCGGACGGCCTTGGCGGGCATCTTCTCCATGTGGGCGCCGCTGACGTCGTTGGTGCGGTAGAAGATGGCGTTGAGGCTGTCCTGGAGGGTGCAGGCTTTTCGTCGCGAGAAAGGCAGCTCCCTCAGGCACTCGACGATGTCCTTGACCGGGGCGACGCGCAGTTCGTTGTAGTCGACGAACTCGTCGTTGAGCAGGGCCATCGCGACGGTGGCTTCGGCCTCGGTGGCGTCGGCCTGGAGGATTCCCTCGATCATCGTGACGACCGGGTCGGCCTGGTCGCTCTTGCGCGGGCGCTTGGCGGGGCGGTTTTCGTTGATGATTTTCTTGATCTTGGTTTCGTAGGCTTTGATGCTTTTCATTCCGAATCGTCCTGGCTGTCTTTCCCGTCGCCTTCGGCGGCGTCGGGAGATTGTCCGGCCTCAGCCGCGGCGGCTTCGTCTTTATCGCGCAGCTCCTGCGCGACCTGCTGAAGAATTTCGAGGGTCTTGATGGTTTTCTTGAACTGCACGTCGAGCACAAAGTCCAGCGCGGGGGTGTGGCGCAGGGTGATCTGGCGCATGAGCAGTTCCTGGAAGTGCCCGGCGGCGTGGCGCAGGGCCTGGAGGGTCATCCGCTGCTCCTTGTCGCTGCCCATGACGGAGATATAGACCTTGGCGGTCAGGAGGTCCTCGGGCACCTCGACGCGCACGACGGACGTGCGCGCGGGGTCCACCCGCGGATCGGATAGCTTGGTCAGGATCAACTGACCCAGCACGTCGCGTATAAGGTTGCCCACTCGTTGACTTCGGCGCGTCATCTCAGACCCAATCGATCTGGCTCTCGACCAGAATCATGTCGCGGTGGGACGCCGCGGCGGTCACGATCCGCTGCAAAGCCCCTTCCACGTACCGTTTGTCGCTGCCGACCATCGCCACCGCCAGCACGCCCCGGCGAGGGTTGTCCTGGCTGGCCACCTCGGCCACCGACACATTGTGCCCCGCTGCCAGGCGGTCGCGAAACCCCTTCAGGCTGCGACGCTTGTCCTTGAGCGACGCGGCCGCGGGCAGGTGAAACTCCAGATGAAGCAACCCAACCGTCGTGGCCATGTCGTCCTCTCAGGTGGCACAGGCTTTCCAGCCTGTGCCCCACAGCCTGGAAAGGCTGTGCCACATTACAGCGACCGAGCCACCTCGGTCTGCTGGTAGAACTCGAGGGAGTCGCCTTCCTTCACATCATCGTAGCCCAGCAGCTTGATGCCGCATTCGGTTCCGGAGCGGGCCTCGCGAACGTCGTCCTTGTGGCGTTTGAGGCTTTCCACCGTCCGCTCGTCCGAGACGACGACGTTGTTGCGGATGATGCGCACCTTGGCGTTTCGCGCGACGCGCCCTTCGCTGACGATGCACCCGGCGACCGTTCCGATCCGCGAGATCTTGAAAACCTGGCGCACCTCGGCACGGCCGAGCGTCTCCTGGCGAATCTCGGGCTTGAGCCCTTCGCTCATCAGCTTGCGGATGTCGTCGACCACCTCATAGATGATGCGGTAGAGGCGGATGCCGATTTTCTTTTCTTCCGCCAGGGCGCGGGCGGCCGAGTCGGCAACGACGTTGAAGCCGACAATGATAGCCCCGCTGGCCTGGGCCAGCGTCACGTCGCCGGTGCTGATGCCGCCGACGGCGGCATGCAGGATGTTGACCCGCACCTCGCCGGTGGAGAGCTTGCCCAGCGTTCCGGTCAGGGCCTCGATAGAGCCCTGAACGTCGGCCTTGAGGATCATCGGAACCTCGGTGACGGCGCCGTCTTCGATGCGGCTGAAGAGGTTGTCCAGCGTCAGCGGCGAGGCGTTGGTCAGGGTGCGGGAGCGTGAGGCTTCCTTGTACTCGCTGGCGACGTTGCGGGCGCTTTCGATGTTCTCGACCACGTAGAAGCGGTCGCCGGCCTGGGGGATCTCGTCCAGCCCGGCCACCTCGATCGGCATGGAAGGCCCGGCCTCGCGGAGGCTGCGCCCGTGGCTGTCGATCATCGACCGCACGCGGCCAAAGCCCCTGCCGGCTACCAGCACGTCGCCGATGCGCAGCGTTCCGTTGCGGACCAGGAGGCGCGCCACGACGCCGCGCCCGGGATCCATCTGGCTTTCGATGACGAACCCTGTCGCCGGGGCGTCTTCCTCGGCCTTGAGCTCGAGGATTTCGGCCTCGAGGCTCAGCAACTCGATCAGCTCGGGCACGCCCTTGCCGGTGACGGCGCTGGTCTGGATCATTTCGACGTCGCCGCCCCACTCGCGCACGGTCACGCCGTGTTCGGCCAACTGGCCCATCAGGCGCTGCACGTTGGCGCCGGGCAGGTCGATCTTGTTGCACGCCACCACCAGCGCCACGCCGGCGGCCTTGGCGTGACTGATCGCCTCGGCGGTCTGGGGCATGACGCCGTCGTCGGCGGCGACGACCAGCACGACCACGTCGGTCATGTTGGCGCCGCGGGCTCGCATGGCGGTAAAGGCCTCGTGCCCGGGCGTATCCAGGAAGACCACGTGCAGGTTGTCCTTGTCATAGCGGTACGCGCCGATGTGCTGGGTGATTCCGCCCGCCTCGCCGTCGGCGACGGCCGTATCGCGGATGCGGTCCAGCAGCGACGTTTTGCCGTGGTCCACGTGTCCCAGGAACGCCACGACCGGCGCCCGGTTGACCAGATCGGACTTAACGCGTGCGTCCATGGCCTGGAGCAGCTTGTCCTGCGCCGTATGGGCCATCTGCACGACCAACTCGATGCCGTACTCGGCGACTATCGTCTCGGCCAGCGATGTCTGCATCACCTGGTTGATCGTGGCCATCGTGCCCAGGCCCATCAGCTTCTTGATCAGTTCGGCCGTCTTGATGCCGGTGGCTTCGGAGAGGCCTTTAATGCTGATGGGCTCGGCGATCTCGACCTTTCCGGTCTTGACGTTGGGTCCGCCGATGGTGCTGGCGCGGGTGACATTGGCGCGGTGGCGGCGAAGGCCTCCCCCTGCCGACGCCAGTCGCAGCGAGCGCTCTTCCAGGTCGACGTTGCCCCATTCCTTGATCTTGTCGCCGCCGTCGGCGGCGCCGCGCCCGCGGCGTCGGGGGCTGCGTTTCTTTCCGGTTTTGCGGGCTTCTTCTTCCTCTTCCTGGGCAGTGAGGATCTTCTTGGGGGCCGCCCCCGGGGCCGGCGAGGCGAGGGACGCTCCGGAGACTCCGGCCGGACGCGCCATTGGCGGGCGGCGCCGGCGCGGCGACTCGACCGCCTCGGGGCGCTCGACGCGCACGACCTTGGGGCCTTTCATGACGGCCGGCCGGGGCACGACCTGAGGACCGGCGGCCATCACGACAGGTTTGACCGGTTCGGCGGCCTGGGGCGGTTCGGCGGCGGGCTCGGCGGGCGGTTCCTGCGGCGCCGGGGCCGGGGCCTCGGGGACGGCGGCCTGCACCGGTTGAGGCGCGGGCGCGGGCGCCTGCTCGACGAGAGGTTCTTCCGGCGGCGCGGGGGGTTGCTCTTCGACGGGGGGTTGTTCGGGCTGCTCGGCGGGCGCCGGCTCTTCGGCGACAGCGGCGGGTTCTGCGGCGGTCTCGGCGGCGGGCTCTTCGGCGGCGGTCTTTCCGCGACCGCGGCGGCGCCGGGCCTTGGTGGCTTCAGCGTGCTCTCGCTCCAGGTCGACCGGTTCGGTGGTTTCGACGGCGGTGATCGTCTGTCCCTGGCTGAACCATTCAGTGATGGTCTCTTCCAGACCTGCCGACACGGTGGACATGTGATTGTCCAGGTCGATGCCTTCAGCCTGGCACTTATGCAAGATGGCCTTGCTGGTGACTCCCAGGTCTCGGGCTATTTCAAAAACTCTTCGCTTTGCCAAGAATGCCTCCCGGCGTTTTTAGGTACATCATTTACCGGCGGCAGACGTGCTGCCGTCGGATCGGTTTTTACGACTGCTCTGGCTCCGTGGGCGCCTGGGGCTCAGGGGTTTGGTCCTCTGCTGGTACGCCGGCGTCTGCGGCAAGTTCATCGACGCTGGCGGCGGCAGGCGTTCCACGAACGCGGGCGGATTTTCCGGCGGCCTTGGCGGCGGCATCGGCGGCGGCCTTCTCGCTGGCGACGCGCTTGGCTTCCTGCCCGCAGCGGGCGACGATGCCCTTGGCCACTTCCGGCGAGAGCTTGATCTCGCTGACCAGCGGTCCGACGCCCACTTCGTCGACATCCAGCACGTTGACCATGCCCATGGCCACGATCTGGTCGACGACCGTGGCGTCGACGCCCTCGACCCCGCGAAGGGCCTTTTCCAGAATATCCAGCGCCCCGTTGAACTCGTTGGGCGTCAGGATGTCGATGTCCCAGTTCGTCAACCTCGCCGCCAGGCGCACGTTCTGCCCGCGCTTTCCGATGGCCAGTGAAAGCTGGTCTTCGACCACCACGACCGTCGCCCGCCCCAGCTCAAAGCACAGGGCGATCTCGGCCACCTCGGCAGGCTTGAGCGAGTTGGCGATCAGCACCTTGCTGGACTCGTTCCAGCGGACGATGTCGATCTTCTCGCCGCCGAGTTCGTCGACGATGTTGCGGATGCGGCTGCCGCGAACGCCCACGCAGGCTCCGACGGCGTCGACCTTCGAGTCGGTGCTGTCGACGGCCACCTTCGTGCGGTAGCCGGCCTCTCGGGCCAGGGCCTTGATCTCGATGATGCCTTCGGCCACTTCAGGCACTTCCAGCTCGAACAGGGCGCGGATGAAGTCCGGGTGCGTTCGCGAGAGGATCACGCGCACCTGGTTGGGCTGTTCCCGCACGTCCAGGATCATGGCGCGGACGCGCTGGTCGCTCTGGTAGCTTTCGCCGGGGATCTGTTCGCTGCGGGGCATGAACGCCTCGGTGCGCCCCAGGTCGACGATCATGGAACCGCCTTCCCATCGCCCGGTGCGCCCGGTGACGATCTGCCCGCGACGCTGGCGAAACTCGTCGCTGATGCTGCCTCGTTCGGCCTCGCGAAGACGCTGGAAAATCACCTGTTTGGCGGTCTGGGCAGGGATGCGCCCCAATTCGCGGATGCTCTTGGGCTGGCCGTTGATCGTCGCGGTGATCTCGCCGCTGACGCGGTCGAACTGCACGGTCACGTCTTCGCTCTCGACACCGGCTTTGCGGATCGCTGAGCGGACGGCGGCCTCGAGGTCCTGGAAGACCAGTTCCTTGTCGATGTTCTTGTCGCGGCAGAGCGCCTCGATGATTCTCAACAGTTCCTGATTCATTCGCTAATCCTTATGTCATCCCCCGGTCCGCGCTCGCGCGGTCGATCCCGGTTCCGCCAGACAACAAAAAAAGTGGGTCGTCTGGCCCACTTCTCAAGCGCACCACCCTGCGGTCCACCGCCGCAGGCGAGTTTTGCTCAATGCATGCTCGACTCCTGCAAACGGCAGTCTACCTGCGACGGCGCTGGGGCCTTTCTCCAGCATCCGCTGGAGACCAGAACCACCTTGTGTCTGGGCTCAGACACCTGCACGGCCTCTTGTCAGGTAAACCTTCACCACAAAGCTCCCGGCCTGAGAAAGTTCGGCTGTCACTACTGAACACTATAGTTGATTATAAAATCCTAAAACTGCCGGTCAACAACAAAAATAAACGGAATCACGCCACCCCTTGCCTGCCGACCGGTCATTCATCTCCAATTCTAACACCGTACAATGTCCTGGAGGAGATAAGGAGGGGGAAAAATGCCCGCCATCGGCCGTTTCCAAAAAACGTGCATCACGATTCTTTCCGGGCTGCTCGTGGCCGACTTTGCCCAGGGGCGCGTGGTTTCTTCAAACCCGCCCAGACCCGACGCCACGCCACCGGCCCCGAGCCTGGGGACCGTGACCCAGCCTGGTATCACTTACAGACGCGGCGCGCCGCCGCGAGACACCACCTTTGTGCCCGGCGGACGCGTGCTCTCGGCGCCGCCAAGTTCGGTTACTTTGCCAAACCTGCCGGCGGTCAACCCGGTGGCGCAGCCTGGTATCACTTATAGGCGATCCGCGCCGCCAGTTTATCCCCGGGGCGTTCTGGTTGCCCCCCTGCCGCCGACGGTGACCACGCCCATTTCGCCGGGCACCGCCGCCGCCCTGCAACCGGGCGTCGCAAGCCTGGGGCCGCTGAGGGACCTGCTGGGGCAACCCTTTGCCCCCGTTGCCGGACCCGCCAGCCCTCCAGCCGGCGCCCAGATAAGCCCCGGCCAGGAAGCCACACCCCAGACGCCGACGCCGACCGAGCTCGCCCCGCGTTCGCCCTTGACCGGCACGCAGCCAGGAGTGCCCGGGCCGCCCGACACACGCTCGCCGCTGACGGGAACAGAGCCGGGCGTGCCCGTCACCGGCGGAAACGGCGCTGTGCTGACCGGAACGCTGCCGGGCGTCCCGGTGGCGGGCGACGTGTCCGGCCGGGCTACCGGCACGGCCACAACGCAACCGTCGGTTTCGCCGTCGCCTACGGAAGTGGCCCCTGAGCGTTTTGAGCGTCCGGCGGCACCTGCGCCGGAGGGCTTCGCGGATGTGCCGGCCGATTCCGACGAGTAACGTCGCGGTGTCGGGGGGCTCTGTTGTTCGCATTGACCACAATGCCATCGCCTGTGGCGGAGGCGTGATATTGCATTATCTCTTCAGCTTGGGTAGGGTTATGCCAACATGATCGATATCAAACAACTTCGCGCACAGCCCGAAAAGTTCGCACAGGCGGCGCGCGACAAGAAGTTCAACGTGGACATCCAGGCCTTGCTGGACATCGACGCCCGTCTGCTCGATGCGCGGCGAGAAGTTCAGGACATCCGCACGCGGCAGAACGCCGCCGGCAAAGACATTGCCCGCCTCAGCGGCGACCAGAAGCAAAAGGCCATCGCCGAGTTGGCGCAGCTTAAGGCCCGGGGCAAGGAACTGGCCGCACTGATCGAGCAGCTCGAACCGCAGTTCAACGAGCTGATGCTGCTGGTGCCCCAGCCGGCCGCCGCGGAGGTGCCTGTCGGCGCCGACGACACCGAGAACGTCGAGCTGCGCCGCTGCGGCCAGCCGCCGCAGTTTGACTTCGAGCCCAGGGACCATGTCGAGTTGGGCGAGTTGCTGGACATTATCGACATCCCGCGCGGCGTCAAGCTGGCCGGGACGCGAAACTACGTCCTCAAGGGCGCCGGGGCGATGCTCCACCAGGCCGTGTTGCGACTGGCCATCGACCAGATGCACGCCAAGGGCTACACGCTGATGAGCGTTCCGGTGCTGGTGGATGAAAAAGTCATGTACGGCACGGGATACTTCCCGCTGGGGCGAGAGCAGGCGTACCTCGTCGAACGCGACGGCATGAGCCTGGTCGGCACGGCCGAGGTGCCCCTGACGGCGTACCATACCGACGAGATCCTCCAGGAGTCGGACCTGCCTCGCAAGTACTTCGCCCTGAGCACGTGCTTTCGCCGCGAGGCGGGGGCGGCCGGCAAGGACACGCGCGGGATCTACCGCATTCACTCGTTCGACAAAGTCGAGCAGGTCGTGCTCTGCCGCAACGACGAGGAGGTCTCGCGCACGCTGCACCAGGAGATTTTGCAAAACGCCGAGGACGTGCTGACCGCGCTGGAACTGCCATACCGCGTCGTCAACGTCTGCACCGGCGACCTGGGGCAGGGGCAGGTGCAGAAGTTCGACATCGAGACCTGGATGCCCTCGCGCGGCGGATACGGCGAGACGCACTCGGCCAGCCGCTTTTATGAGTTCCAGGCCCGGCGGCTGAACATCCGCTATCGCGACGCCGGCGGCGAGATCAAGTTCGTACACACGCTGAACAATACCGTGATCGCCTCGCCGCGCGTGCTGATCGCGATTCTGGAGATCAACCAGAACCCCGACGGCAGCGTCAACATCCCCAAAGCCTTGAGGCCTTACATGGGCGGGATGGAGAAGATAGTAGCACGGGCATCTTGCCCGTGAGTAGCATGGGCATCTTGCCCGTGCTCCCTGAACACTTGTTGCGGCGCTACGAAATAGCGGCCTCAATTTAAGGCCCAAACACGATTCAGTGAAAGGAATCAACCATGACACAGACACCTCCCGAAACGCCGGTCACCCCGCCGCCGTCTGGCGATAAAGATGCGCGGACCTGGGCTATAGTTTCTCACCTGGCGGCCCTGATTGCCTTCCTGGGCATCCCGCTGGGCAACGTGATCGGCCCACTGGTGGTGTGGCTCATCAAGCGCGACATTCCGCTGGTGGACGAGAACGGCAAAGAAGCACTGAACTTTCAGATTACCGTGGCTATTGCCTATGTCGCAGGAGTGATCTTGACCGTCACGGGAATCGGCGCCTGTATTGGCGTTCCCATTCTCATTGCTGCGGGCCTTGTGGACTTGATCTTCATCATCATCGCCGCGGTCAAGGTCTCGGGCGGCGAGTCGTACAAGTATCCATTTTCCCTGCGCCTGGTGAAGTAAGCGGCACAGTTGCCTGCACGGGCGATACCGAGATGGTATAGTGGCGCTTCATGGAGTGAGTGAATGATCGTTGTGATGAAACCCGGCGCGACGGAAAAGCAGGTCGAGCACGTGGTGCGCCTCGTGCAGGAGTTCGGTCTGCGCGAGCACGTCATCCACGGCACCGACCGCACGGTGGTGGCCTGCCTGGGCGACAAACGCGCCGTGGACAAGACCGCCATCGAGACCGCCCCGATGGTCGAACGCATCGTGCCGATCCTGGCGCCGTACAAGATGGCCTCGACCGAGGTCAAACGCACCCGCACGCAGATCTCCGTCGGGCCAGGCAAGTTCCCCCTCGGCGGCAAGAAGGTCGGCGTCATCGCCGGACCCTGCAGCGTCGAAAACCGCGACCAGCTCCTGCGCACGGCCGACGCCGTCAAGGCCGCCGGCTGCATCGGTCTGCGCGGCGGGGCGTTCAAGCCTCGCTCCAGCCCGTACAGCTTCCAGGGTCTGCGCGGCGAGGGGCTCAAGATTCTCGCCGAGGCGCGCGAAAAGACCGGCCTGGCGATCGTGACTGAGGTCGTCAGCGTCGAAACGCTGGACGAAGTCGCCGCTTGCGCCGACGTGCTGCAGATCGGCGCCCGCAACATGCAGCACTACCCGCTGCTCGAAGCCGTCGGACGCGTCAACAAGCCCATCATGCTCAAACGAGGCATGAGCGCCACGCTCGAGGAGTTCATGCTGGCGGGAGAGTACATCCTCAACGCCGGCAATCCCAACGTGATCTTGTGCGAGCGGGGCATCCGCACGTTCGAGGACTACGTTCGCAACACGCTGCCGCTGGCGTCGGTGCCCGAACTCAACGACAAGACCCACCTGCCCGTCTGCGTGGACCCTTCGCACGGCACCGGACACGCCCACCTGGTGCCCGCAATGAGCCGCGCCGCCGTGGCCGCCGGCGCCGACTGCCTGATCATCGAAGTACACCACGACCCCGAGCACGCCCTCTCCGACGGCGCGCAGTCGCTGACCCCCGACGTGCTGCTGCAACTGATGGGCCAGCTCAAACGCATCGCCCAGGCCATCGGACGAGACGCTTAATATGGAGTGCGGCAGCCAGAGCTGCCGCTTTCGGAGTTTTTCCGCATCGAACAACTTCCAAAGCGGCACCGGCCACTTCGGAATGTTTTTCAATTGCCAATTGGAAATGGGAAATGGGAAATGGGTACAATCCCGCCCGTGAGCGAGTCTCCCCCGTCATCACTGGGCGGTCGCCCCAAGGGTCTTCTGCACCGTCTGCCGCTGGCGGGCGTGGCGGCGGCTTTCGTGATGGGCATCGTCGCCGGACGGTACGTGCCTCTGGGCGCGGGAGCTTTCGCGGCAGTTGGTATACTCGCTCTCGCCGGGGCGGCCGCCACGATCCGCCGCCGGCACCTCTGGCCGATCACGGCCGGCGGGCTGCTCCTGACTATCGCCGCCATTGGGGCGGTCTATCTGCAACTGTGCTACTTCACGGTGGATGACGATAGCATTCTTCATGCCGCCGGCGAGCAGGCCACCCTGGCGACGCTGCGCGGCGTGGCGGAAACCTCTCCGCAGATCCATGAACAGCCCGCCAACCCCAGCCGGGGCGGCTACACGCCCGGGCCTCGCACGCGGTTCCTTCTGCGAAGCACAGCCGCCAGAACCGCCGCGGGATGGCAGAGGGTTTCCGGGCTGGTCCAGGTGCGCATCGAGGCGGCCGACACGCGGATAGCGGCCGGGCAGACGCTGGAGTTGATGGGGCGCATCTCCCGCTATCGCCAAGGGGGCAACAATCCCGGCCAGTATGATCCTTCCGAGCGGGCGCGCCAGGCGGGGGCATTGGTCTGGATGAAAGTGCCCGGTCCCGACGCGGTGACCATTCTGGAGGGGCAGGAGATGAACTGGTTCGTGCGCGGCCTGTGGCGGCTGCGGGTTTTGACGCGCCAGCACCTGCTGATGTCCAGCGATGAACCCGAGGCCAACCTGCTGGTGGCCCTGGTGCAGGGTGAGCGCGACCCGGCGCTGCGCAGCCTCAACACGACAATGATGCGGGCCGGCGTGGCGCACTATCTATCGATCTCCGGTCAGCATCTGGCGATCTTCCTGGGCTTCATCTTCCTGCTCTGCCGCCTGGCGATGCTCAACCAGCGACGCTCGGGCATCGTCGTCCTGGCGGTGCTGGCGGCGTACCTGCTGGCGGCACAGCCGCAAGCGCCGCTGCTGCGCTCGGCCATCATGGCCGCGGCGTTATGCGTGACGCTTATCGGCGGACGCACCTATTCTCCGATCAACGCCCTGGCGGCGGCGGCAATCATCCTGCTGGCGGTCGAGCCGCTGCAGTTGTTCACCGCGGGCTTCCAGTTGAGCTTCGTCACGGTCTGCGGGCTGCTGCTGCTCCACCGCCCGCTGCACGAGGCGATGCTGTCTCGATGGCGCAAGCGGCGCGGGCTGATGGTCTTCCGCGACAGCCAGCGGTTCAGGCGATGGCTGCACACGGCGGCCATCGAGTGGTCTGCCGGCATCGCGGCGGTGGGCGTGGCGGCGTTTGTCGTCACCTCGCCGCTGGCGGCGTATCATTTCGGGCTCTTCAGCCCGTACGCGGCGCTGCTGACGCTGGTGCTGCTGCCGCTGATGATCGCGGTGCTGGTTCCGGGCTACCTCTCGCTGGCGACGGCGCTGCTGCTGCCCAACGTGTCGCATTCGCTGGGGCGGGCGGCGGCGTGGGCGGCGCAGGGGCTGTCCGTCGCCGTCGACGCCGCGTCGCACCTGCCGGGCCTGTGCCTGGAGCTGCGCCCCGTGCCGGTCTGGTGGGTGCTGCTGTGCTACGCGACGATCGCCCTGTTCGCCACGCGCCGCCGGCTCAAACGCGGCTGGACCTGGTGCGCCGCGGCAATTATCGCGCTGGCCGGCGCCACGCTCTGGACGCAGCGACCGGCCCCGCCGCCCGAACGGGCTCAGTTGCACATGCTGGCCGTCGGCAACGGGCAGTGCTGCATCCTGCGCACGCCCAGCGGCCGCACCGCCGTCATCGACGCCGGCACCGGCGCCTCCTTCGACGCCTGGGAAGAAGTGCTCAAGCCCTTCCTGCGACAGCAGCGTCTGGAAGACCCCGTCGCGGTCTTCATCTCGCATGGAAACACCGACCACTTCAACGCCCTGCCGGGCCTGCTCGAGCGGTGCCGGCCGACCGTCTACGTTAATGAGTTCTTCGGACGCCCCGGCGCAGACAAGCCTGAGCTGGACCTGATGGCCCAGATCGCCCGCCGCGGGCTGACCGTCGTGCGCCTTGCCGCCGGCGATGAGGCGGCGATCGACGGGCGAACCCGCGTGCGGGTGTTGTGGCCGCCGGCTGGGGCGACGGGGCTGTCCGAGAATGACGCCTCGCTGGTGCTGCAGGTCGCCTGCGACGGCGCTTCGGTGGTGTTGGCGGGCGATGTCGGCAAGGCGCCTCAGGCGGCACTGAGCCATCCGCCCACCCGAACCGAGGCGCTGGTGCTGCCCCATCACGGAGCGTTCACGCCCGCGCTGGGCAAGTACATTGAAGCAGCCGATCCGAAGATCGTGCTCGTCAGCGGCGCCGGGCTCTTGGGCGGAGCGTCCAGTTCGGCCGCCAGCGTCAAAGAGTTCTTCGGTCAACTCCAGCGGACCCGCTCGTGCTACGACACCCCCAGCAGGGGCTACGTAAAACTGGAACTCGGCGGCGACGCTCCGGCCTCGGTGCAGACGCAGCGATGAGGCGGAATGTCTTGTAGAATGACGGTGCGGTTGCTGTTATCCTTGATCGCATGGGCGCAAACGAAATGACCTTTACTGCCGGCGACAATCCGGCTGATCCCCCGCCGCTGCCTGCGGCGCCATCGCGGTGGATGCTCCGCGTGCGCGGCGTGTCGCTGCTGCTGCCGTGCCTGGCGGTGCTGGCGGCGGCGTTCTTCGAGCTGCCCAAACGCGTCGACCTGCCACCCTGCTCGTTCTGGGTCAACACCCACCTGCCCTGCCCCGGTTGCGGCATGACGCGATCGATGATGGAAATGGGACACGGTCATATCGTCGCGGCCTTCAACTTTCATCCCTTCGGCGTGGTGTTGTTCAGCGGCCTGGTGGCCGTATCGCTCATCGCGGGGGCGGAGCTTGTCACCGCCCGTGACCTGTGGGGGCGGATCAATCCCTCGCCGTGGTGGCTGGCGGCGGCCGTGGGGCTGCTGACGCTGAGCTGGCTGTGGATGCTGATCAGCGGATGGCTGGGCTTCAAGGTCTGGTGGCGATGAGATAGTTGTTAGTGGATTGCTTTCGGCGGCGCTACCGGTAGAATAGCAGTCAAACGGCGGGGCTACGGTGGCACGGGCTTTCGGGCCTGTGGCGGTCACAGCCTGGAAAGGCTGTGCCACCCGAGCCAGCCATGGAAGGTGACGCCATGAACAGACACGTCTGTAAGACCGTTTCAGCCTGGGCAGCCCTGGCGATGCTCATTGCCTGCGGCGGATGCACCAACTTTCGCGACATGATGCTGTACTCGTTCGCCAAGGCGCCGATCAAGACGGTACCCGCGGAGTTCGACAAATTCAGCGGCAAGCGCGTGGCGGTGGTGATCTTCGCCGACCAGGCGGTGCAGTACGAGTACCCGATGGCGCGGCTGGAACTGGCGACGGTGGTCGCCCAGGAGATTCGCGCCAAGCTGACCAAGGCCAACGTCGTCGATCCGCGGATCATCCTGGAGCAGCAGGACAGCGACATTCACTGGGACTCGATGGAGAAAACCCGGTTCGGAAAGCTCTTCGGCGCCGACTACGTCCTCTATGTGGCGCTGGTGGACTTCTCGACCCGCGAGGTGGGCTCGCTTGAACTGGTGCGCGGCCGGATCGTGGCCGACGTGGCCCTGTACAGCACCGAGCAGGAAGAGAGCAAGTCCTGCCAGTGGCGCAACCCCAACCTGCGCATCGAGTTCCCCGGCGGCAACGACGCCAAAGTCCGCCTGAGCGAAAACGACATCCGCTACCAGACTGAAAAGGTATTCGCCGACACCCTGGTCAAGAAGTTCTACACGCACAAGGTGGAAATGGAATGAAGCCTATTCGATCCGTCATGGTCGCATGGTTTGGGGCGATGTTGATCTGCACGGGCGGCTGTGCCGACGCCATGGGATGGATGGCGGAGCTGTTCTCGCCCGACTCCACCGACCCGCCGCTGTACGCCGTCGACAAGCACAAGACCATCCTGGTCATGCCCGATGACTACTACTCGCGCCTCCCCAACGACACCACGCGATCCATGCTCGCCAACGATCTTAACAAGCTGCTGCTGGAACAGAGCGTGGCCGCCTCGACCATCCCGTTCAGCAAGCTCCAGGAAGCCGAAAACGCCAAGGACTTCGACAAACTCAGCGTCGACCAGGTCGGGCGGCAGGTCGGGGCGGATATCGTCCTGTACGTGATCTTCGACAACATGTCGCTCAAGGACGATCAGCAAAACGACCTCTGGCACGGACGCCTGGCGCTGCGAGTCAAACTCGTCGACGCCAAGACCGGCGTGCGGCTCTGGCCGACCGACCGCGAAGCCTGGCCGATCGAGACAGTCGATATCGCCCCGAGCAGCACCGCCGCCGATTACGCCCCCGTGCTGACGCAGGAGCTTGTCACCGAGGCGGCAAAGCGCATCACCTACCTGTTCTGCGAACACCCCAGCGCCGATCGGCTGATGAAGTAAAAATTGCGGATTGCGGATCAGCGCCCAGTGCTAATCCGCAATCCGAAATCCACAATCCGCAATTCGCGAAGCCTCACATGGAGCACAGCGCCAACCGCGCGGCGGCGTACTCCCAGTTGGCCAGCTTTTCGACGAATGCGTCCACCCAGTCCGCTCGCTTGTTCTGGTACTGCAGGTAGTAGGCATGCTCCCACACGTCGCAGACCAGCAGCGGCGCCACGCCCCAGATCGTCAGGTCCTGGTGGCGCTCGGCCTGAAGGATCACCAGCTTGCGGGCGATCGGTTCGTACGCCAGAACGCCCCATCCGCTGGCCTCGACGGTCTTGGTGGCGGCGGCGAACTGCTTTTGGCAGGCCTCAACGCTGCCAAAGCTGTCGTTCATCGCCTTGGCCAGCGAATCGGTCGGCTTGGCGCCGCCGGGCGTCATCGAATGCCAGAACAGCGTGTGCAGCACGTGCCCGCTGCCGTTGAACGCCAGGTCGCGAGACAACGCCTTGACCTGAGCCATGTCGCCCTTGCTGCGGGCGGCCGCCAGATCCGCCATCGCGGCGTTGAGCCCCTTGACGTATCCGGCGTGATGTTTCTCGTAGTGGATCTTGAGCGCTTCGCCGTTGTACGCCGGTTCGAGAGCTTTGAAGTCGTACGGCAAGGGCGGAAGGACGTACTCGTTGCCCTTGTAACCCTGCTGAAGCGTGACCGCCGGGTCGGTCCGCACGTCGGCCCCCTCAGCCAGCGCCCCGCCGGCAGCGAGCACCGTCCCCGCCGCGCCAAGGGCAGTCACCACATCGCGTCTGGAAATGTCCATCGCAAATCTCCTTGTTTGAGAGAGACTCTTGAGCTTTCGGCTCAAACCAAACAATCAGCTATCAGCAAGAGTATCCGCTCTTGCTGATAGCTGAAAGCCGATAGCTTACCGTGCTTTGGCTATTTTGCCGCATCCAGTTTGGTCTGTTTGTCGGCGTCGCTGAGCTTGTCCCAAGCCGCCGGGCACCCGCCACAGCAGAAAGCGACCTTCTGGCCTTTGAACTCGCGCGTCAAGGCCGCTGTAACCTTTGCCGGGTTAATCTTAGACCCCATCATCGGACATTTGGTGTTGGCGAAGTCGGATTTTGTCTCGACGGCCGCGGCGCCGGCTTTGTCCTTGTGGCCATCGACTGGGCAGCAGGCTTTCAGTTCCTTGGTGCAGGCCTTGGCGGCTTTGTCTTTGCAGCAGGCGGCGCAATTGTCTCCGCAACAGGCTTTGCAGTCGCCCTTGCAGCAGGTTTTACAGGCGTCTGTGTCTTTGCAGGGCTGCGTACAGGGCGTCTTTTCGTCGCCGGCGGCCGTCACGCTCGATTGCGTAACCCCAAGGACGCCCGAAAGCAGTACCGCAAGGCCCGCCACCAGCAGCAGGGTACGTGAGTTCTTCATAACCATATTCCTTTGTCAGGGGCGCTCGAATGATTGTTGACCCGGGCGGGCGCCGTCGCCTCGGGCACCCTTATAACGGGGTCAAGGCATAGTAGGTTCCCTGAAACGCCTTTAAGCATAAAAAGGAGGATGAAATCTTTCGCCTCTTGCCCGCCAGACATGGGAGCCTATAATGGTTCAACTTTGTGGAACAAACACGACCGGAAAGGTTTTACTCATGGCAGATGAAACAGTTGGCAATGAGACGATGGACGCCCAGGTTGGCGCGGTGATCGACAAGATCAGACCGATGCTCCAGGCCGACGGCGGCGATATCGAATTGGTTGGCATCGACTCCGAAGGCGTGGTGTCGGTCAAGTTGCAGGGCGCCTGCAAGGGCTGCCCCGGCGCCAAGATGACCCTCAAGATGGGCGTCGAGCGCCACCTCAAGCAGCAAGTGCCCGGCGTGACGAAAGTCGTCGCGGTCGAAGACTAAACGAATGAGGAGCAGTGGGCCACAGACCTTCCTGCCGGCAGGCAGGGACACAGAGGTCTTGGCGCGCCCTCGCTTCGTTCGGCCGCAACCAAAGGGGGCTCTTCGCCGCCCAAGCCTCGATCAGTTTCGCCGGCCGCCGTCGCCGTAGGACCCCAGGCCCCAAGCCGGCCCCCCGGTAGCCTCCGTTTGGCCCCTGCCCACGACGCCGGCGGCCTCATCCCGCTGCGATTGAAGCTATCTTGTTACTCTTCCTCACCGGGGGGGACCTTCGACGGAGTCGGCTCGGGATGGCGTTGTGTTTCATGCCATCCCGTGTTGTGGCTCACCGCTGACGGTTAGTATTACAGAGAAACAATCTCGCTCTGTGTTCTCCCGCCTTCGCCAAGGCTACGGAGGGCAGGCTGTGTCCCTGCCTGCCGGCAGGCAGGTCTGTGGCCCACCAACGTCCCTGCAGGGCGCAGAGACAACACTTGAACATCTTCGGCGAGGGGGCTACCATCCTGCCATGATCGTCGTCCTCGACAACTACGACAGCTTTACGTACAACCTCGTTCAGCGCATCGGCGAGCTGGGCACCGGGCACGAGATCCACGTTTTCCGCAACGACGTGATCACGGCCGAGCAGGTCGAGCAGGAATACAAGCCCACGCACCTGATCATATCGCCGGGCCCGTGTACGCCCAACGAGGCGGGGTATAGCTGCGATTTCGTCAGGCACTTCCATGGCAAGATTCCGATCCTGGGCGTGTGCCTGGGCCACCAGTGCATGGGACAGGTCTTCGGCGGCAAGGTAGTCCGCGCCGGCCGCTTGATGCACGGCAAAACCAGCGAGATCCGCCACGACGGCCGCGGCGTGCTGGCGGGACTGCCCAACCCCTTCACCGCGACGCGCTACCACAGCCTGGTAGTAGACCCCGACGGCCTCGACACCGACTTCGAGCAGACCGCCTGGACCACCGACCAGAACGAGCTGATGGGCATCCGCAGCAAATCCGCCCCCACCGAAGGCGTGCAATACCATCCCGAGAGCTTTTTAACCGAAGTCGGCCACGACCTGCTGCGGAATTTCTTGAAGCTGTAAACTACTCCGCAACTGGGAACCGGGAACCGGGGCCGGGGAGATTCACCGCAGAGGTCGCGAAGAACGCAGAGGTTGTTGGTTACTCATCCACAATTCCGCATTCCATTCTTCCGTTCCCCGCGGCCTTGGGCTATCATCATTTCAACTGACCAAGCGGCTCTGTTCATGTGAGAAGTAGGATCATATGAAAAAGACGATGATTTTCCTGCTGTTGACTGCCGCTTCAGGATGCCGGGAAGAACTTTCTGTCACCGAGGCGGCCAGTCCCCCAAGTGAAAAAGAACTGAGACTACCGATGGGACATCCTCCCTCTTTGAGGTCGTAGGTTCTTATTCTACTGATGAGTCGCCAGCTTGTGAGTATTAGAGGGTGCCAGGATGAAACTCCTTTTGCCGACAGAGGCAGCCGAGCAGTACAGAAGCAACTCGCAAAAAGCTCGTATCATTACGGAAACTTGGGCAGCCAATAACGTCTACTGCGCCGAGTGTTCCTCAGTTTCTTTGTCACCAGCACAAGCGAATACACCAGCAATTGATTTCATCTGCCCCGTTTGCAGAGCACAGTATCAGCTAAAATCCACAGCCCGCCCAATCGGATCGAGAGTAATGGACGCTGGATATGACGCCATGCTCAGAGCTATACGAACGGACGGCTTGCCTAATTTTCTGATCCTCAGCTACAGCGGAAATCTTGTTCAGGAGTTGCTGCTTATCCCCCGTTTTAGCTTGTCGCCTACGGCAATACAGCCGCGCCCTCCACTTTCATCCGGCGCTCGGCGCGCCGGGTGGGTCGGATGTAACATCCTCTTGGAACAAGTTCCATCGCTTGCGAGGATTCTGATCGTTGAATCCGGACATTGCATCCTCCCAGAAAGAGTGCGGGCAAAATTCAAATCTGTCGCCGGGTTGGCACAGCTTAGACCTACGTGCCGGGGGTGGACATTGGATGTCCTTGCCGCACTCCGAAGTCTGAATCGAAGGGTCTTTCGCCTGGAAGACGTATACGGGCTTGAACCACAATTGGCTACACTTCATCCAAATAACAATCACATACGCCCCAAAATCAGACAGCAACTTCAAATTTTGCGAGACTTGAATCTTCTGCGCTTCATGGGAGGTGGACACTATGAACTATTCGAAGACCAAGGCACAACCTATATTGCATGATGTAGATGGGGCACCTTTCCGCATTGGGGAGACAGTTGTTGTTGTGCAAGTCACGGACGACACTGTATCAAGCAGTTTCATTGGCTCCGTTGGAAAAGTAGTCTCTCTGGAGTATTCATGTGGTTGTGGGCAGTCATTCCCCTTTGACCCTATGATAATGGTCCATTTTCCCAATGGAAGAAAAGAGGAGTTTTGGCGGGAGGAGATCCGCAGGTGCTCTCCCACGGTTTGCGAATAGAACAGCCGCACCGGATGGGCATACTTCCACATCGGATTATTTGGCGAGTATGAGACCAGCGGCGACCATCCTGGCGGCAGGAGTGCTGACCGGCATGGCCGGTGGGCAGTCGTGCCAGCAGTGGCGCGGGCCCGACCGCAGCAGTAAATCTGCTCTGTCGCGGCGACAATTTGGTCTTTCTGGCGTAAGGGCAACAGAGAAAAGATGATTTCAGCAGAGAGGGCAGGTAATGAAGGTTCTGTTCCTGGACGAATCCGGTGACCACAGCCTGGAAAAGATCGACCCGCAGTACCCGCTCTTCGTGCTGGCCGGCATAATCGTGGATCAAGGCTACGCTGAGGGCGAATTGACTGCCCGCCTCGATAAGTTCAAGCGTGCCCTGTTCGGCCGCACCGATCTGATTCTCCACACCTCTGATATCACCCGGAACCGCAACGGTTTTGAACGCCTGATCGAGCCGGGTTTTAGAGAGCGTTGCTACAGCGAATTGAACGCTCTGATCGCTTCGCTCACCTTCAAGGTGGTTGCGGCCGTTATCCGGAAGGACATGCATCTTGATCGCTATGGGATGGCAGCTCTGGACCCGTACATGTTGAGCCTACATATTCTTGTGGAGCGATTCTGCTTCGAAATAGGCAATGTCGAAGGCGGCGGGCTTGTTGTGGCCGAGCGCCGAGCGCCAACCCTTGATCATGAGCTTGAACTGGCGTACATGAGCCTCAAGATTCAAGGCACCAGATTCATTCGGGCAAGCGATATAGAAAGACTATTACCAGTCTCAACCTTCGGCGAAAGTCGGACAATCTGGCGGGATTGCAGTTGGCTGATCTCGTGGCTTCTCCGATAGGCCGACATGTTCTCGGAAAGCCGGACAAGGAGGATTACAGAATCATCGCGAGCAAGTACCGCACAAGCTGGAAGGGCGATGTAGCGGGGTTTGGATTGGTGGTGCTGCCCAAGGGAGCAAAAGAATAAGGCCAGGACCCGCTACGCAGTTCCCAGCCTCTGTAAGTATTATCGGAGGCCTCGTCCGAGAAATCAAGCGTCCCCGACAAAAACTTTCTCCTCCTCCCGCGTCCGCGCGTCACGAAGTCGTTCTTCTTCCGATCCAGGGCGGGGCTCCGTGCTGGCGGGGGTGTTGGGGCGTCCACCGCTTTCGCTGCGGTCGGGAGTCGTCTTCATCGTCGCGCAATCCCATGGCGCGAGCCAGGGCAGGGTTCTAGCTCTTGCACTGGCAAGCGCGATGGAACGCAATCAGCGGATCAAGATCCCCCTTTTCAGCGGCCTTGACGGCGCGGATGTACTCATCCCTTACGTTGTTCGCCAGGGGTCCGTCCGCGTGTATATCTCTGCTGGGCCAGATAAGGACTTGCCCCTTCTGTTGTCTTATCCAGATGTTCGTAAGCGTCCGCGCCCAGCGCCCATTGCCATCGCGAAAAGGATGTATTTCAACTGATCCGCTATGCAGTCTGGCAGCCTGTTCTTCCAGGGGCACATTCTCTGACTTCATGTAGTGCAGGTTGTCCAGAAGTTCTTGCAGTCGCGCTTCTATCGTCCACCACTGCTTTATCCCGATGGTCAGTTCGCAGTTTCGGAATTGCCCCCCATCCGTCCGCGTAGCGCCAAACATTTCACTATGGACTCGCTGACACCACGTTACCGTAAAGGGCGCCATTCGCTTTGTCGGCGGCCTGGCAAGATACTTAGCTTCCACGGCGGCAATAGCGGTTAGCTCCATATCAAACAGGGCGTCGGGCGATAGCGTCCGATCGCGCTGATAGGAGATATCCGCCGGTCCAATTGCTTCTGTCAACTGCCTACCCCTCCACCGCTACTTGGACCACAGCCGCAAACGTGAACCCGCAAGAAGATCATGTTCGATGCTTTTGGTGGCTTGATCCAGTGCTTTCTTCCGCGCGGGTTGGGCTTCAAGGGCAGACGACCCTTGTGCTATCGAAACGATTTCTCTCGCTTTGCGCTTAGCTTGTCGGCGTTTCACTCCGTCCGCTTTGTTCTTGCGGACAATGCCAAGATCAACCTCCAACGCATTAGCTATGGCGGCCAGGTTATCTAGCCTTGCGGAGGTTTCGCCCATCAGAATCCGCCGCACAGTGCGCAGGGGAAGTCTTGCTCTGTCTGCAACGACGGCGCTTGACATGCCAAGTTGCCTACGGCGCTCTTCCAGATCGTTCAGAATGTTCTCTACATAGGTCATGTTGTTTCTCTCCACCAGCAAGAGCATTATACGCTCTGTCCACCATATCGGCAAGCTAAAAATAGGACATAAATGTCCGCATAACAGAATCTCCAATATATACAATATTCTATTAACTAAATACTTCGGTCAGATACCGTCCAGAATACGAACATCATATAGAAGGCCTGGGGCGTGAAAGCGGTGGGCGTCGCCTTTTCGAGGATCGAGGATCCAGGAACGAGGATCTCGCTTCTGGATCACCCTCACCATCTTCGGGCGAATCTGTGGCGCGGGGGCGGGTCGCCGGGCTTGGGTTTGTTCTCCTCGATCCAGGGCTCGAGTTCTTCGAGGCTTCCCGGCCGCGGGGCGTTGGCGGGCTTGGGCTTGGGCTTGGGCTTGGGCGGGAGCAGCCCGAGCCTCTTGAGCCGCATGCGCTCCTGGTTGGCCCGCTGAGCGTCGGCCAGCGTGTAGGGCTTGGCGAGGGTTGGGGACGGTGCGGCCGCAGGCTTCCTGGCGAGTCTTGCCGGCCGGGCGGCAGCGGGTTTGGGGGCGGTCGGCTGGGCCGGGGTCCGGGCGGGATCGGCGGCGGGCGGAGCGCCTGTCTGAATATCCGGTGGCACAGGCTTTCCAGCCTGTGATTCACGGCCTGGAAAAGCCGTGCCACCTTCACGGTCTGGAAAGGCCGTGCCACCTGGTGATTCGGCGGCGGGCGGGCGGTCGGGCTTTTCGGCCGAGGGGCCTTGGGCCTGTTCGGCTGTTTGGTCCTTTGCCCCTGTTTGGGCGTCCTTGATGTCCTTGGTGTCCTTTAGGTCCTTGGGTTCTTGTGTCCGCTGGGCGTGCGCGGCCACGCCCGCGACTGGTTGGGGCGTCATCGCGCCCGCCGGCCGGGGCGGTTTGGCCGAATCGGCCAGGAGGGTCGTGAGGACGTCGGCAGCGTCTTGGCCTGCGAGCAGGTGGTTGAGGATGAACTCGCGGCATTTGCGGGCGGTTTCGCCGCCGGCGGTGAGTCCTTCGGCCACGTGGGCGCGCATCAGGTCGGCGGCGCGTTGGGCGGCGGCGTCGCGGACGGCCTTGCGGCGGTCCTGGAGGATCTCGCGCACGCGCTGGGCGATATGCCCGCGGTAGTCGCCGCGGGCGATCTTGCCGACCATCGAGACGGTCAGGCCGACGGCCTGGGCGATCTTGTCGTAATGCGCTCCCTCGGAGAGCAGTTCCACCAGCAGATCTTCGTTGTAATTGGCGACGGACATTGACGGCTCCTTGAACACGGACAAAGACTTACCACAGAAACTCAGAGGTCACGCAGGTAAGAGACGGAACTTCAGAACGATTCTGGAAGCAGGCTCAGGCGATAGAGCCCCTGCAAAAGCGCAACAAAAAAGGCACCTGACCGGTGCCTCATTCTCTGCCCCTATTTTAATTATAGCGCTTGGGCAGTTTCGTCAAGTCGCGTTTCTTTCGCGGCAGATTTTTTCGCTCTGGCGCAGCAGGAAAATGCAGATTTCTGCCGGGGAAAAAAGAATATTTCCCGCGCGGGACACCTGGGTTTTGGGACAAACGCGTGTCGCTGTAAGTGACTGCAAATACAGTATTTATAAATAGAGCCGGCGTCTTTCCAACTCGTTCCAAACACTGAACTTATGAGCGATGGGATACCCGCGGCAACAGCACGGGCCAGACTCCCGTGCCACAACCGCTGTGAAAAGTACAACAAAGTGCAAGGAAGTGCAGCGAGAGCGTTTTCGGACTAGGCGAGGATCAGCCCGGCCAGGCTGAAATAGAACAACAGCGTGAGGATGTCCGCCAGCGCCAAAACGACCGGGCCGGCGGCGATGCGGGGATTTCCCTTGAGGGCGCGGATGATCGTCGGCAGCGCCACGCCCAGCACGCACGCGGTGACGATCGACAGGCAGATGCTGGCGGCGATGGCCGCGGCGACGCCGAAGCTGCCCCTCCATGCCCAACCCACCGATCCCACCAGGATTCCGCAGGCCCCGCCCAGCAGCAGCGCCGTCAGCACTTCGGCCTGCAGCGCCCGGGCGAGACTGCGCCAGTCGATGCTCGCTGCGTAAAGGCTCTGCAGCGTCAGGCTCATCGACTGGATGCTGACGCTCTCGCCCAGCGCCAGCACCACCGGAATGAACAACGCCAGCACGATCACCGAATCGAGGAACGCCTCGTATTGCCCCACCAGCAGCGCGCAGCCGATGCCGCCGGCAATATTGCACAGCAACCACGGAAACCGCGACCGGAAGCCCGACCACGCCGTGCGCTTGCGGCCGCGCGCGACATGCACGCCGATGAGCTGGAAGACGTTCTGGTCGGCGCGGCTCTTGGCCAGACTGAAGACCTCGTCGGTGAAGAGGCTCACGTCGATGACGCCGACGATTCTGCCCTGGTCGTCGACGACCGGAAACGCCAGCAGGCGGTACATGATGAAGAAATCGCAGGCTTCCAGAACGGTCATGCTCTGGGCGACGCTGACGACATGGCCGATCATGATCTCGGCGAGGCGCTCGGTCGGCTGGGCCATCAGCAGTCGCCGCGTGGGCACGACGCCGACGAGCTTGCCCTGGGCGTCGACGACGTAGAAGTAGATGATCGCTTCGCCCAGGTCGGCGCGGCGGAGCGACTCGAGGGCCTGCCCGACGGTCCAGGAATCGCTCAGGGCGGTGTAGTCTTTCTTGGCCAGCGTCCCTACGGGGGCGTTCATGTCTGAGGCATTGATGGTCATGGCAACTTTCCCCGGCGAAACTACAGCATAGCGCGGTCACGCGGTTCGGTGAGGCCGCTCGAGGTTCGGGTGCGTCAGGTTCCGGCGCACGGCGTCCCAGGCCCGCTCGTCGTCGGCGGACTGGATCAGGGGCACGAACCCGTAGTCGAGGTACAACCGGATGGCGCCGGTCCGCTTGGTCTGCGTGCCCAGGAAGGCCTTGGCGTGCCATTTCGCCAGACGGTTGCAGGCCTCGGTCATCATGGCCTTGGCCAGCCCTTTGCCCTGGTACGCCCGGCGCGTGGCGACCCAGTGGATCTGCCCGTAATCCTCGCCCAGGAAGTTGCGGTTGAACCAGGCGCTGGTGGTGGCCGCCGCCAAACCGCGCGAGTCGAAAACCAGCAGACAGCGGCGGGCCCAGAGGGCGGCGTCGAGCCCGAACTGCGCCTCGAAGAGATCCTCGCCGATGGGAAAGAACGGCTCGGCGTCGCGCCAGATGTCGACCCAGAGCGCCTGGTCGCCGTTGCGCATCCCGCGCAGCGTGTATCCCTCGGGCAGCGCGTTCTGCGGGATATCGTTCATGTGCAGGCGCACCATCATCACGCCCCAGCCCGCCACCGGTTCCTCCGGCGCCGTCTGCGCCGGTCGTGTGGCATGGGCGTCTCGCCCATGCTCTTGCGTGGCATGGGCGTCTCGCCCATGCTCTTCGTTTTGCACGCAGCGCTGTATCTCCACAAACGCCTTCTGCGCCGCGCAGAACGCCGCCTTCACACGGCGGCTGCGGGTGACGGCGCCAAAGGGGCTGATGTGCATGTTGGCCATCCAGGTATTGCCCGGCCAGGTGTGGTCGGCCCAGCACCAGATCGTGGCCCCGCAGGCGTGGGGGCACTGGCGAATGCCCTCCAGTTCGGAGGCGATAATAGCCGCATGGACGTCCTCGCCCAGGAACCCGCCGGTCACGCCGCCCAGCGACGTGCCGCCGAACTCCGTGACGAGAATCGGCTTGTCGGGATACCGTTGGTGCAGGCCCTCCAGGTCGCGGGCGAACGTGCGCGTCGCCTCGGCGTGGTCCGGTTGGCTGGCCCCGCACCAGCCCACCTGCCCCCACGTCGGATATCCGTTGACGCAGCAGACGTCGTCACGGCTGAAATCGCCCCCGCCGATCCAGCAGTTCGACACGTGTACCGCCAGGCGCGTCGGGTCCAGGGCCTTAGCCTGGGCGATCAACTTAGCGTTAAGCTCGACGACAGCGGGTTTGCCCTCGATCGTCTCGTTGCTGACCGACCAGAAGATGACCGACGCATGGTTGCAGTCGCGGCGGATCATGTTGGTGAGTTGCCGCTGCGCGGCGGCCTCGATGCTCGCCGCCGTCTCGGGCTTGTCCATTCCCGCGCCGCACCAATACAGCGGGATCTCGTCCATCGCCAGCAGGCCCATCTCGTCGCAGAGGTCCAACTCGAAGGGGTGGTGCGGGTAGTGGCACAGTCGCACGTAGTTGCAGCCGGAGGACTTCATCATCTCCAGGTCCCGCCGCGTCACGTCGCGGTCCGGGCACATGTCGGTGTTGGGCGAGTCCTCATGGCGGTTGTAGCCCGTCAGGAAGATATCCTTGCCGTTCAGCGTCAGTTTCGTCCCCCGCGTTTCGATCGTGCGGAACCCGACGCGCAGCGAACGCTCATCGCGTGGCACAGGCTTTCCAGCCTGTGCTGCACAGCCTGGAAAGGCTGTGCCACCGTCAAGCAATCGCACCTCAACGTTGTACAGTCGCGGCGTCTGCGGCGACCAGAGTTCCACTGATGGAACCTCACCATGCACTTCCAGCGTGGCGCCGGCCCCGCCGTCGACTACCACCGGCGCCGAAACAAACCGCCCCGCTTCCCGCCCGTCACTGCCGGCGAGAACCACCTCGATTGAAACGCTCTGTTTATCGCGGCGGCCGTTAGCGACCTCCACCGTCGCGCTGAACTTCTTATCCGCGCCCGCGACCGTCGCCACGTGCTCAATGTGCAGCGGATCCGTCGCCACCAGCGCCACCTCGCGCAGGATGCCCCCCACCGGCCGCCAACCGTAATGCTCGCCGGGCACGTCCTCGCTGCGGCGGCGGTTGTCGACCTCGACCACGAGCAGATTGTCCTGCCCGCACCTGACGAAGTCGGTTGCGGGCAGGTCGAACGGCAGGTAGCTGTCGGGGATGTCGCCGCAATGTCGGCCGTTGAGCCAGACGCTCGCTCGGGCGCAGACGCCCTCGAACCGCAGCGCGAGTCGGCGCCCGAGGAAATCGGCGGGGACGTCAAAATGAGTCGCGAACCACCCTCGCCCCTCGTAGTTGGGCAGGTCGACGTGGCAGCGGTCGAAGGTGATGGGCACCTGCGCCTCGGTCCAGAACCGCCGGTCGTGCAGTTCGGCGAACCAGTTGCCCGCCCGCCCCTGGCCATACACGTCCGGCTGGAATCGCCACACGCCGCAAAGATCCATGCTGTGCCTGGTCATCGGGGGCTCCTATTGAGGTGCTGGCGTTATACAACGCTCGCCTCCGGGCGGCAAGGAACTGCTGGTATGGCTCCCAGTAATGGACGGGTGGCATGGCGACACGCGAAGCGGGCCTGCCTGCCGGCAGGCAGGTCGCCATGTAGGCATACGCACACGCACATGGCGACCCCGCAAAAGACGCGGTGTCGCCATGCCACCCGCCGCAAATAAAAAGGCCGCCGGTCATCGTCCTTGGAGAACGACCGGCGGCCAACTCGTTCCCTCCGACGGCGCACGAGACGCGCCGGAGGGGCAGTGGCTGCAATCCTGAAGCTGCGCGAGCGTTCGAGCTCAAACGTGTCACAATAACTACCGCTTAGCGAACTGCTGCAACGCCCGGCATCCTACCGCGCCTCTGGAATTTTTCAACCTTCTTCCCAGGGCGATGCAAAATTACTGGCGTCATTTCCCACGCATGAGTACAACGACAGCATGCCCCAGCAACCCAACATCCTGTTCGTGCTGGCCGACCAACTCCGTGCGGCCTCGCTTCCGTTGTACGGTCAGCCGCAGATCCGCACGCCGCACCTGGACCGCCTGGCCGGCCAGGGCGCGACCTTCACCGGGGCGATCTCGACGTACCCAGTCTGCACGCCGTATCGCTCGATGCTCGTGACCGGCCGCCATCCGCAGACGACCGGGCACCTGCTCAACCACGTGCGCACGCGGCACGACGAGATCAGCATCGCCGACGCCTTCGCCCGGGCGGGCTACCGCACCGGGTGGGTGGGCAAGTGGCACCTGCACAACGACGGGTTCTTCAGCGGCCACGGGCCCGACTACGTGCCCGAAGGACGCGACCGCCTGGGCTTCGACTACTGGCGGGCGTACAACTGCCACATGGAATATTTCGACGGCTTCGTACACCTCAAAGACTGGCACGTCGAACCGTGGAAGGGGTACGAGACCGACGGGCTGGCCGGATACGCCGAGGTCTTCTTCGATGAAGAAAGACCACAGGCTGGAAAGCCTGTGCCACCGTTCTGCCTGTTCGTCTCGCCGCACCAGCCGCACTGGACGTATGGCAAGTTCGCCCCCGACGAGTACTACGCCCGCCTGCCGCAGACGCTGGAACTGCCGCCCAACGTCCCGCCGGCGGCGCACGAGGCGCTCATCCCCCAGTACCGCCACTACCTGGCGATGACCCTGGCGCTCGATGACATGATGGGCCGCCTGATGGACGATCTCGATCGGAGCGGGCTGGCCGACAACACCATCGTCGTCTTCACCAGCGACCACGGAACGATGATGGGCGCCCACGCCGACGAACCGTGGTTCAACAAACTCCCGCCGCCCGAACGCAACCCCGCCCAGGCCGCCTGGGAAAAGATGCTCCCGTGGGAAGAAAGCATCCACGTGCCGCTGATCGCCCGCTGGCCGGGGCACATCGCCCCGGGCTCGCGATGCGACGCGCTGATGGCGCCGGTGGATTTCTTCCCCACCCTCTGCGGCCTCTGCGGGGTACACGTGCCACGCACGGTCGAAGGCATTGATCTTTCGCAGGCGTGGCTGGGGCAAATCGGCGCGCCGCAACAAGAGGCGCTGCTGACGATGAACTACATCGCCGGTTGGCCGGGCTACCTCACCACCGGCAACGAGTGGCGCGGCGTTCGGACGCAGCGACACTCTTACGCCCGCTGGCTCGACGGCCGGGCCGTCCTCTATGACCTGCAGGCCGACCCGCTGCAGGTCCATAACCTCGCGGACGATCCTGCGGCCGCAGGTTTGCGGAGCAACCTCGAATCGCAGCTTCAGCGCCTGCTCGCGCAGCGCCACGATACCTTCGCCCCCTGCACCGACTACGCCAACTGGTTCGACGCCCAGCGCCGCATCGTGCGAAACGCCTTTGGCCCGCTGGGCAACCCGGACAACGAGCCAAACCTGACGCTGCTGGATTAGTGCAGGTCCCGGTGCCGTGGCGGGAGTCCGAAGGACGACAGCCACGACGGACTGAAATGTGCGCGTTCAGGGATCGTGGCTGTCCGCTCCTTCGGAGTTACCCGCCACGGCACCCTCAGGCGCTTGTTTTCCTTTTTTCTTCCCCAATCCTCTTAATCTTTTCCCAATCCCGAAATCCCGCACTCCCCGTCCCCGTCCCCATGGCGACCTGCCTGCCGGCAGGCAGGCCCGCTGGCGTGTCGCCATGCCACCCGTCCTGGTTTCTTCCTCTTCCCCAATCCTCTTAATCTTTTCCCAATCCCGTAATCCCGCACTCCCCGTCCCGTCCCCGTCTCCGTCTCCGTCCCTGTCCCCATGGCGACCCGCTGCGCGTGTCGCCATGCCACCCGATCTACTTCTTTATCACGGGTGGCAGTTGAGTACACTTCTCCTGCCACTCCTGAGCCACCTGGGTGATCACCTCGGCGATTTCGCCGTCGGCGTATCCGGGCGGGAAGTTCTTGGCGGGGCGGCAGTTTTCGCTGCAGCGGATCCGCTGGAACGCCTGGGGATTGTCGATCAGCATGCACGGGCGATTGCGGTCAGTCACGCCTTCCTGCTCGCGGCGGTACGCCTTGAACAGGTCGCTGCGCTGGACGTAATCGTCGAGGTTCCTGTATTCACTGCGCCCGGCGATGATCTCGAGAATGTTCTCGCCGGCGACGGGGGCAAACACGCAGGGGCTGATATCGCCGTTGGCGTAGATGTGGAAGTAGTACCGCCCGCCGATGCATCCGCCGCTGAGGTGGCCGTCGTTCCAGAAGTCGCCCATGAAGATCGGGCGATCTTCCGCCCGCCAGCGATAAATCGTCTCTCGCATCAACGCCCGCTGATCGGCGGTGACCATCAGGTCCGGCCGCGGCGAGCGACCGATGGGCTGGAGCAGGAAGAACCACCCGAACAGGTCCCCCTCGGCGATGCGCATCTCGATGAACTCGTCGGAGCAGATCGACTCGGCGTTCTCGCGCGTCATGGTGGCCGAGAACCCGCACATGACCCCGCGGTCGGCGAGCATCCGGCGCACGCGGCGGTTCTGCTCGTATACGCCGCTGCCGCGGCGGCGGTTGGTCTGGTGCTCGAAGCCCTCGACGCTGATGGCGGGAAATATGTTGCCCACGGCCGCCAGGCGGTCAGCGATGTCCTCGTCGATCATCGTGCCGTTGGTGTAGACCAGGAACCCGCGGTCCTGGTGGCGCATAGCCAGGCGCGTGAGCATCTGCTCGCTCTTTTCGCGCAGAAAGGGCTCGCCGCCGGAGATGGTCAACAGCGTCACGCCCATGTCGATGACCTGGTCGGCGATCCCGCAAAACTGCTCATAGCTCAGGTCGGACCCGTCATTGGTGCTCTTGGCGTAACAGCCCGGGCAGGCGAGGTTGCAGCGGTCGGTCGGCTCGATGACGACAGTGCAGGGCCCCACGCGCCCGGCTTGCTGGCGGTCCGTGCGGCGGCGCAGATCCGACGCCCACGTCGCCAGGAACCGCAGGATCGCCCGCGCCGCCGCGGGACGCTCCTTCAGCAACCGCTGCAGGAACGGTTGAAGGTGGCGGCCGAACCACTTGACGTGCTCGAGCACGTACGTGTCGCTTTCGCACTGGTCGTACGTCGACTGCACGCGTTCCATCAACCGCTCCAGGAGGTAGCCCCGCAGCATGGGCACCTGGATAGCCAGGTCGGCCGCCTTGACCCCGGCGCGGAACGCCAGCGCAGAAAGACCCTCGCGACACGCGCTCATTACCGAATCCGACATTGCGTGTTCCTTTCCCCTGGCCCCTCGAAGTGTTACGAGTTGGCCAGATTCACGTTGGCTCTGACATAATCGATATAAGCCGCGATCTCCGCCTTCCAGTTGGCCAGCGTCGGGCGGGCGATCTTGGCGTTGTCCCAGAGGCGCGCCACCTTGTCGCGCACGCTCAACGGTTCTTCCAGCAGCGCCCGCACGCGACGGACGCTCCAGCCGCCCAGGCGGTAGAACCGCCGATGGGCGTCGAACACCGTCTGCTGCATCCGCTCGAAGCCCATGCGGCTGTTGCCGAAGACGCAGTGCGTACCGTCGAAATAGTCCCAGTCGCGCGGAAAGTCCTGCACGATCAGGTTGGGCGCCATTTGCCCCAGCAGCGGCGTGCCCGGAAACGGCGTCAGGATCGTGATCTGCAGGCTCTCGATCTGCTCGCGGCGGGCGAACTGCACGATCCCGTCTGCCGTCTGCTGCGTGTGCTGGGGACCCAGCACAAACATGCCATGGATCCACAAGCCGGTCTCGTGAAGGATGCGCGTGTCTTCGGCCAGGCGCCGCGACAGCGAGCGGGTGCCGCGGTAGCCCTTGTTCCAGGCACGGGCGGTGGCTTCGTCGATAGTCTCGTAGCCGACGTAGATGACGTTGGGCCCGGCGCGGCGGATCGCCCGCAGCAGCGGCCCGTCGTGCTGCGTGCGCGCGGCGCTGGTCCAGTGGAAGTCCGCGCGGCCCTGGAGGTTGAAGCGCATCTTCAGCGGTCGCATGCGCTCGAGCACCTCGCGGGCCCAGTCGCGGTCGGCCAGGAAGTTGTCGTCATAGAAGAACACGCGTTCAAAGCCCTGGGCGATGTGGTGGCGCAGGTCCGAGATCACCTTCTTGACGCTCTGGCGGCGGACCTTGCGGCCGAACATCCGCGTCACGCTGCAGTACGTGCATCCGTAGGGGCAGCCTCGCGAGGTGGCCATCGGCAACTCGTACAGTTCTCGGCGGCGCTGCGTGGCGATGAGCTTTTCGAAATCGTGCATCAGGAAGTAGTTCAGCGGCGGAATGACGTCCAGATCGGCTACCGGCGTTGACGGAACGATGCCATGGGCGATGTCGCCGCGGGCGATGGCCTCGATGGCGTTTTCGCCCTCGCCCTGGACGATTACGTCGCCGTGGGCGGCGGCCTCGGCCGACATGAACGTCGCATGCACGCCGCCCAGGACGATGGTGGCGCGGCAGCCTTCGGCCCGCAGGCGGTCGGCGATGGCGTACCCGCGGCTGGCGGTGGGCGTCATGATGCTGATGCCCACGACGTCGGCCTTGCGCAGGTCGTCCCAGGCGGAAGCATTCTGCTCGACCGCGCCGGAGATGTTCTCGTTGAAGATCCCCACGTCGAAGCCCTTGGCGTGCAGTACCGTCGCCAGCGTCACCGGGCCCAGCAGCGGCCAGCGCCGGATCCAGGCGTTGTACGGGCGACCCGGCCGCGTCATGGGCTCGACAAAACGAATCGTGCGTGCTTTGATCATGTCTTTGCTGTAGTCCCCGCTTTGAGTCGTTTCTCAGGCCTCGCCCGGAGTCAGAAGATCGTGGCTCCGGAATAACCGTGGTATTATATGCATCGCGGAAAATCCCAAGTGGCCGACGGGTTTTTTTGTACGACCCGGACCGGCCGGAGCCTGCGCCATGGACGACACCGCCTCGCATCTGACAGACTGGCTCTTCAAGAGCGCCTGGGGCGTGATGTTCCACTACGTCTCAGGCAGCCGGTACTTGAACGTCGCTTCGCCGCGGGCCTGGGACCGGATCGTCGAAACGTTCGACGCCGACGCCCTGGCGGGACAGCTCGCCGACGTTGGGGCGGGATACCTGCTGCTGACCGTCGCCCAGTGGCCGCCCCTGAACGCTCCCAGCAGCGCGTTCGAGCGATTCGCCCGCGCAGAACCCCCCGCCTGCACGCGCCGAGATCTCCTGGCCGACGTGGCCGAAGCGCTGGATAAAAAGGCCCTGGCCCTGATGGCGTACGTGACGTACGGCACGCCCGCGGCCGTCAAGGAACCCCGCCCGGACGAGCCTCGCGTGCCGGCGTGGTGGACCGACACGATGGAAGAGTTGTCGCTACGCTGGGGCCGGGCCGTACGCGGATGGTGGATCGACGGAAACGAGGGCGACGAGGCGATCAACGGCCGCATCGCCCGCGCCTGCCGGGCCGGAAACGCCGACGCGCTGCTGGCGTTCAACAAGCCCCACGGGTTCCAGCGAAACTCGATCTACGAGAACTACACCGCCGGCGACACGCCGCACCCGCCCGACGCCCGCTGCCAGGGCCGCTGGGCCGACGACCAAAAAGATCTGCAATGGCACATGCTCTCGTTCCTGGGCTTCAACTGGGGACCGTCGCTGGCACGGCCGGACAACCCCCGCTACGACACCGCCGCCGTCGTCGATCTGACCGCCAATCTCCTCCGCAGCGGCGGCGTGGTCACATGGGACGTGCCCCCGCTGAGCAACGGACTGATCGACCCGGTTTATCTTGAGCAGCTTTCCTCGATCGGGGAGTCCGTGAGGGGACTGAGGCGGTAATGAGATTCGCCGCTTGCGTAGTTTACGGTCCTTCAACCGCTTGCGTCTGCCCCTGGTCCCAGGCTTCATCGAATCGCGTGAGCATGAGGGGGATGTCGGTCACTCGTCTGGCTAAGGCGTCTTCGAGCATGCCGCGGCAGGCGCGCTCGAGCGCGCCTTCGAACCCCGGCGGCGTCTGCCCGCGCGCGTGCAACCCGCCCACGGCGCCGCAGGCGTCATAGCGGCGGCGGACGTTTTCATAGAACGTCCCGGTGCGCCCGGCCGCCCCGGCAACGCGCGCCGACACGTTGGACGGCTGGGCCAGGCACCCTTCGGCGTCGAGATATGCCTGGTACACCTCCGTCGCCAGCAGCGCCTCGAGCGCCTTGACAGCCGCCTGCCGGCGCGGCTCTTCGAGCCCGCGTGCCAGTCCCCAGCCGCCCTCGGCCGCGGCGGCGATGAACGTGCTGCTCCGCCCGACCATCGAAGGCATCGGCCAGAAGTCCACCTCGACGCTGCCGGGAAAAGCCGCGATGTCCGAGCCGATCCACGTGCCGGTGAACCAGAAGGCGGCCTTGCCTTGAAAGAACGTCTCGCGCTGCTTTTCGTATGTCAGGGCCGCGGGTCTCTGCTCGGCCACGAACTCGCGGACCAACTCGACCAGGTTTCCGACGATGGTCTCGGCAGGCTTTGCGGAGGCGAAGGAGGTTTTATCGTCGCCGCGGACAGCGGCCCAGTCGGCCGTGGCGGCGCCGCGTGCATACAGGTCGGCGCAGATGGCCATCTCCAGCGGCAGGCGGGCCGACCAGTCCGACCCCCAGATCAGCGCCCGGCAGCCCTGGGCGCCGCGGCCGCTCTCGGCCAGGTGCTGCTGCATCTTCCGCAGGCAGCCCAGAAACTGGACCCAGTTCTCCGGCGGTTCCTTGATCCCTGCCGCCGACGCCAGCGAGGCGTTGACGGCGATCCCGCAGAGCCGCACTCCCCCGCCAGCGCCGTAGACCTGCCCCCCTGCCGGGGCTTTGAGGGCGAACTGCTGAATGAAACCAGCGGGAAGAGAGTCCACATAGCCCTCTTGCGCCAACCAGTCTGTCAGGTCGAACAATTGCAGCAAGTCGGGCAAGGCGTCCGCGTTGCCCGCGGCGATATACGACCCCCGCGCCGTGGCTGGAGCCACGTGGGCCATCTGCAATTCCCACAGCGGATTGTCCTGCTCAAACCGCGCCTTCCACGCCTCCCAGTGCTTCTGCCGCCCATCGCTGCCGCCGAGGTGATACGCCACCGTCAACGCCTGCCGCGGGTTCTCAGGCTTGGCGTCCCTGCATCCCCCCGCCGTCAGGGCGAAGGCGAACACGCCCGCCGCCACTGCCGTGCCAATTGTCCTCGAAATAGTCATCTGGCGCATTGGCGGTTCACGAAGCCATCTTCACGGAAAGCTTCTTACCCGAGTGCGCGCACTGGCTCAGATAAAGATTGATCAGCGTCTGGTAGGGTACGCCAGTCTCGTCGGCCATGGCTTTGAAATAGGTGATCACGTCAATGCCGAGCCTCAAGGTCACTTGTTTCTTGAGACGCTTGGCATAAGGGTTGGGGACCGAGTTGCGGAAGTCGTAGCTCTTCTTCATAGGAATGCGTCCATAATTATATTGTAATTATAGTTCGATCCCCAAGCCATGTGGTACTGCTATTTTCTCCTACCTCGCCGGCTGCGTGGCCGGACCGAATCGCTCTACGGGGATATGGCAGCTTGGCCGCTCGGGATGCTTGGCCAGGTAGTCCTGGTGGTAGTCCTCGGCCGGCCAGAACGTCGTTGCCGGCTCGACCTGCGTCACGACGTTGTATCCGCGTTCCTTGAGCAGGGCGATCAGGCGCTGGGCGGTCTCCTTCTGGGCGGGCGTGGTGTAGAAGACGGCCGATCGGTATTGCGTGCCGGCGTCGGGACCCTGGCGGTTGAGCGTGGTCGGGTCGTGGATCTCGAAGAACTGGCGGGCGAGCTGCTCGTACGTCACCTTGGCCGGGTCGAAGAGGACCTCGACAGCCTCGGCGTGACCGGTGCGGCCGGAGCAGACCTGCTGGTAGGTCGGCCTTTCGGTCTTGCCGCCGGTGTAGCCCGATCGCGCGGCGATGACGCCGGGCGTTTGCCGCAGCAGGTGCTCGACGCCCCAGAAGCATCCGCCGGCGAAGATGGCCCGCTCGAGCGGCCATTCCTCGCGCGGCACGAACTTCAGCGACAGCGAGTTGACGCAGTGCCGCGTGTCGCGCGGGGTCAACCCCTCGCCCTCGAACACGTGCCCCAGGTGCCCGCCGCAGTTGGCGCAGATGATCTCCGTCCGCAAGCCGTCACCCTGGCGCTTGACCGCGCCGGCGATCTCGTCGTCAAAGCTCGGCCAACCGCAGTCCGAGGCGAACTTGCTGTCCGACAGGTACAGCGGCGAACCGCACTGGCGGCAGAGGTAAACGCCCTCAGCCGTGGTCGAGAGGTACTTGCCGCTGAAGCGGGGTTCGGTGCCCTTGTTCAGGATGACCTCCTTCTCCTGGGCAGTCAGGGGCGGCATGGCTCCCAGAGGCGGCTGCTGGTCGCTGCGCCGTCGCGACGGCGGGTCGCCCGAGCTTCGCGAGCACGCCGCCACCAGCGTCGCCACGGCCACCAGCATAATGATGACAAACCAGTCACTCATGTTCCTTCTCCCAACTCTCGCTTCTCATTTTAAGGCGGCGCGGAGAAAAGTCGCGGCGGAGGCACCAAGTATTTATCAAAGCCGTTGTGTGGCTTTGAAGAAGTAATTCACACAACGAATTACTTCTTCATTTAGTGCCTCCGCCGCGACCTTTAACCGGGTGCCAGGCCAACGAGGAAATTTCCCAGATACTGTGTAACCCGCCGGCGGCGTCGAGGGACATACCTGGTGAACCGTGGCAACCAATGAAAGGAACCGGCCATGACAACCAACCGCAAAATGATGATCACAGCGAGCGTCGCAATCGCAACAATGCTGTTCCCGGCTTTTGCCATGGCCGATCGCCGTCCGGCCCCGCGGCATGCCCCGCCCAGAGTCGAGCGTCACGACAGCGACCGCCACTTCTGGCCGCGGTTCGGACTGGCCGTGGCGGCGACGATCCTTCAGCCGCGCCCGGCAGGGCATTACGTGACGGTTTATGAGCAGGTGCTCGTCGCCCCCGCCCACTACGAGACGCAATACCAGCAGGTGCTGGTTGCCGCGGCGCGGTATGAGACACGCTACACACCGGCCACTTACGAGACGGTTTACGATTCGATGGGCAATCGCCACACGGTGACGGTGCCGGCCCGCAGCGAGCAGGTGCTGGTGCCCGCCCAGTACGAGACCCGCGCGGTGCAGGTGTACGTTCCCGCCGTCTACGAGACCCGCCCCGTGACCCAATGGGTGGGCTACTAAGCGGCTATGATAACTGGTGGCACAGCCTTTCCAGGCTGTGCGCCCGAAACAGGCGGCTGTCCACGCGGACAGCCGCCTCTTTTTTTAAGCCTTCGTCCTTGCGGTCCCTGCAGTCCTTGTGGTCCCTTTCCCAGCCCCTATGCCCGCACCAGCGCCAGCACCCGCAGGGCCCACTGAACCGCCTCGGCCGCCACGACCGTATGGGGCACGCGCTCGTTGATGGGGATCAGATGCACGCTGGGGCCGCTGCGGCGGTAGAGTTTGCACGTCACGCCGATCTGGCCGTCGAGTTGCACCACGGCCGCCTTGCCGTCGGCCGCCGGCTGAGAGGGGCTCAGCACCACCAGGTCGCCGTGACGGATGTCGGGCGACATCGAGTCGCCGTCGATTCGCACGGCGAAAGCGTCGCCGTAGCGGGCCTTGATGTCCGCCGCGGCTACGAATTGCGAGACGTCACCAGCGGGGGCAGTGAGCGTGACGATCTGCACCGCCTGCGGCGCCGCCGGCGGGTCGGCCCAACTCCGCTGCCCGTGCTGCACCGTTGCCGCCTGACCGGCGTGACGCCCGATCAAGTCGCTCAGCGTGGTGACGCCGGCGTCGCGGGAGTCGCGGTCCCAGAACTGCGGAACGCCCGCGGCGCTGCGACCAAGGATAGGGACCCATGATCGCCCGGGAGCGTCATTCAACGTTGAACTATCCCAGGACGCAGAAGACGCATCCGCCGCTTGCGGCGCAACATCTGCCTGTACTCGCTCGAGTCCCCGCTGCGTCCCCTGCGCCGCAGCAAGTTCTTGCACCCGCTCGAATCCTCCCTGCGCCGCTTGCGGTGCAGCGTCCGTCCCCGCGCGATTGAATCCCCGCTGCGCCGCGGAGCGCTGCTGGGCGGAAAATGAACTCGACAGCGTCGCCGCGGCGCCGTCTTTCTTCGGGAACTCCATCGCCGCCGTCAGCAGATCCAGAAACGCCGCCAGCGGTCCCGCCGCCCGGGGGTGATCCCCTATCAAAGCGGCGGCGCGCTGCAGAGCGGGGTGGTTTGTCGTGGCACCCGCCGCCGCGGCGGCGGACCCCTCCCCCGTCAGCAGCCAGCGAAGGTCCACCCCCGCCACCTGTGCGATCTTCACCAGCACAGCCGCCGGCGGAACGCGCGACTGCTCGTAATACTCGTACGTGCTCGGCGAGAGGCCCAAGGCCTTGGCGAATCGCGCTTTGCCGCGCGGACCCATGGATTCAACGCGAACCTGGGCGATTCTCTGGCAAATTGGATCGCAAGTTAGACCGGATTCTGTCATATGTGAATAATTTTCGTAAAGGCGTAGCTTTTTGTTTGACGATATACGCAAAGGCGAATATATTAGCCGCCAACTTCGTGCAACGCCGACGATACTGGGGAGTATATCGTCCGATGGGCGGGAAACAAACGAAAAAGCGAATAACTCGCCGGCCGCCGGCGATTCGGCCCGTGGGCCTTCCGCCATCTGCCGGTACTGCCGAAGTGCTCAACGATTTGCTCGCGACGTTGCACTGGCAGGAGCAACTGGTCCTGTACCTGCTGTCGCGAACTCGCAAGAAGAACGGCGCCAAGCCGAACTCGCCGCGGACCGAGAACCGACATTCGCGCCCCGCAGCAGTTCGACAGAGCTAGAATGACGCGACATGTTTTGAAGCTACGATAACGTCCCGGCGGCATGCGGTCGGGGGTGCCGCCGGGACAATTTCTTCCACGACGACCTGCTCAATGAAGCTCCGAGGCGTGGGCATTCCCTTTGCGCCTGTATCAGGCTCTCCTTGAGGAATGTTCTGCGCTGCTATCATTGAACTTCGATATAATCCATCGCGTGGAAGCCCTGATGAATCATTTCTGGATCGTCCTGATCGGTGTCACCACCGTCAATGCTCTGATCTGGTGGCACCGGGCGCAGGAGCACATATCGCGCAAACCCGAGGCACTGCGGAGCTACAAGAGGCTTATCCGTGGATTGCTGATCTGGGGCAACATCCCGTGGGTGGTGATGGGGCTTGGATCGGTGCTGGGGGGAACAACCATGCAGGATTATCTCGAACCACGCGGGGCAAAGCTTTGGGTGCTCGCATGGTATGCGGAAGTCATCCTTTCCTGGGTGCTTTTGCTATGGTGGGTCTTTACTCGTGGCGGCGCCAGAGTACTTGTGGATCATCCGGGGCTGCTCAACATACCGCTGTCGAGGCCCTGGCATGCAAAAGCGCTGGCCAGTGGCAGCGTGCTCGTCGGAATAGCAGCGGTCATTACCATCTTCAGCCAAGGTACGGCAGTACCTTTCTGGACAAGCTATGCAAGCCAGGGCGATGGGTACACCACAGTCTTCGTCATTGACGAGGGCTTCTGGCGAGTTGTGGCTCTGGCCGCAGGGTATGTTGCCATCGGGGTGATCGGTTTCTGCGTGGCAATCGTATGGATCCCGCGAGCAAAGGACAAAGCCGGCCAGATCAAGCCGGTGTTTATTCTGGTGTGGAGCATCCTTTGGCTGTCGTTGGCCGGCCTGGGTTTTTCGGCTAATCTGTGGCAATCCTATAAACTGCTTAGCGCATACCGTGACGGTAGAGCCCACGTCACCGAGGGGATAGTCCAGGTCTTGCGCGAGCAGCCGTTCGACGGCCATGCCAAGGGCGATCTCGTCCAAATCAACACCGTCCAACTCGAAGTCGACTACTTTACCGTTTCCCCCGCCTATAAGCAGACCATCGCCCGCGGAGGCGAGTTGCGGCAAGGCAGGCAAGTGCGCGTTTGGCACTGTAACGGGAAGGTTCTACGATTGGATTTGCAGCGGGAGAATCCTGCACCTCCAAAGCCTTCCGCCGCTTCACAGCCGCACTAATCTTCTGTCGGTGGAGAAGCAACACTCTTTATGTGGGGCAATTCAGAGCCCCCCGGCCGGTTCCCTGTTTCCAATTGCGGGCTCAGGTGTTAGAATCTTGCCCTTATCCTCAGGTGAGATTTCTATGACACAGTATGACGAAAAGATGCTTCAGCGCACGCACAACTGCGGGCAGCTTCGCGGTAGCGACATCGGCCAGCGGGTGCGGCTCTGCGGATGGGTGCGAAGTTATCGCGACCACGGCGGCGTGCTCTTTGTCGATCTGCGCGATCGCGAAGGCGTCACGCAGGTCGTCTTCGACCTGCCTGCCGCCGGCGACGACGCCGGGCGCAAACGCTACGATGTGGCCAACTCGCTGCGCAGCGAATGGGTGATCGCCATCGGCGGGGCGGTGCGACACCGCGGGGCCGAACGCGTCAACCCCAAGCTCGCCACCGGCGAGATCGAGATCGTTGTCGACGAACTGGCCGTGCTCAATAAGTCCGACACCCCGCCCTTCTCGCCCGACGAGTACAGCAAGGTGTCCGAGGACACGCGCCTGCGCTATCGCTACATCGACATCCGCCGCCCCGAGCTCATGCGGGCCCTGCGCCTGAGGGCAAAGATCGCCGCCACGATGCGCGCCACGCTCGACGAGCAGGGATTCGTCGAAGTCGAGACGCCCTTCCTCACCAAGAGCACCCCCGAGGGCGCCCGAGACTTCCTGGTCCCCAGCCGCATGCAGCAGGCCAGCTTCTTCGCCCTGCCCCAGAGCCCCCAGCTTTTCAAGCAGATCCTCATGGTCGGCGGCCTCGACCGCTACTACCAGATCGTGCGCTGCTTCCGCGACGAGGACCTGCGGGCCGACCGCCAGCCCGAGTTCACCCAGCTCGACATGGAAATGTCGTTCGTGACCGAGCAGGACGTGATGGACGTGACCAACCGCGTCATGCGGGCCGTCTGCAAGGTCGCGGGCAAGCCCTTCCCCGACGTCGTGCCCGTCATGCCCTACAGCGAGGCCGTCAACCGCTACGGCACCGACCGGCCCGACCTGCGCTTCGAGCTGCTGCTGAACGACGTGACGGAGATCGTCGCCGGAGCGGACTTCAAGGTCTTCTCCTCGGCCGTCGAGGCCGGCGGCGTCGTCAAGTGCCTCGCCGCCCCGGGCGGGGCGAAGTTCACGCGCAAGGAGATCGACGACTACACGCAGTACCTCGCCGACTTCGGCGCCAAGGGCCTGGCCTGGTGCAAGATCGAAAACGGCGCCGCGGCCGGCGGCGTGGCCAAGTTCCTCACGCCCGACGTGTTCGCCAAGCTCTGCGCCGCCACCGGCGCCAAGACCGGCGACATCTTCTTCTTCGCCGCCGCCCCGCTGGCGGTGGCCAACAAGATCCTCGGCGCCCTGCGCTGCAAGCTGGGCGAAGACCTCAAGCTGTACGACCCGGCGTCGTTCCGATGGTGCTGGGTGAGCGATTTTCCGCTGGTGGAATGGAACGAGCAGGAGAATCGCTGGGACAGCCTGCACCACCCCTTCACGGCCCCGGCGCCTGAGGATCTGGCAAAGATCCACTCCGACCCCGGCGCCGTGCGCAGCCGCGCGTACGACATCGTCTGCAACGGCATCGAGATGGGCGGCGGGTCGATCCGTATCCACAGCCCCGAGATGCAGAAGGCGGTCTTCACGCTGCTGGGGATCAGCGAGGCCGACGCGCAGGCGAAGTTCGGATTCCTGCTCGACGCCCTGCGCCTGGGCGCTCCGCCCCACGGCGGGCTGGCCCTGGGCCTGGACCGCATCGTGATGGAGCTGACCGGCGCGCAGTCGCTTCGCGACGTGATCGCCTTCCCCAAGACGCAGCGCGGCACCTGCCCGCTGACCAATGCCCCGTCGGAAGTGACCGACAAGCAGTTGGCCGAGCTGGACCTGAAGGTGATCGCTCCGCCGGCAAAAGAATGAGGTGGCACAGGCTTTCCAGCCTGTGACCAGCTTGTGAAACCGACACAGCCAGGTGCCGGGTGCCACGCACAACTCCGTTGTGCGTGTCCCTGACCGTGCCAAGAGAAGACACAGCCTGGAAAGGCTGTGCCACCGGGATAATGACATGCTCGTATCTTTGAACTGGTTGACTGACTACGTCGACATCCGCCTTTCGACGGCTGAGCTTTGCTCGGCGCTGATGGGCGCGGGGTTCAACATCGAGTCGGTGCAGGAGAATGACGCCGACGTGGTGATCGATCTGGAGGTTACCTCCAACCGCCCCGACTGCCTGGGGCACCTGGGCGTGGCGCGCGAGATCGCGGCCATCACCGGCGTTCCCTTCAATCCGCCAATAACGGCGCTGCCGCCGGCTTCGGGCAAGGCATCGGACCTGACTCGCGTGGACGTACACGACAGCGGCCTGTGTCCGCGCTACACGGCGCGGGTCATCCGCGGCGTTCACGTCGGGGCCAGCCCCTCGTGGCTGGTCGAGCGACTCGAGGCCGTGGGCCTGCGCAGCATCAACAACATCGTCGACGTGACGAACTTCGTGCTGATGGAATACTCCCAGCCGCTGCACGCCTTCGACCTGGACAAGCTGATCGAGCAGCGCATCGTCGTGCGGCGAGCCCGCGACGGCGAGACGATCGTCAGCATCGACGGCACCACCTGCCGCCTCGACGAGCAGATGCTCGTGATCGCCGACGCGAAGCACCCCGTCGCCGTGGCGGGCATCATGGGCGGCCTGGCCAGCGAAGTGAGCAACAAGACCGTCAACGTCCTGATCGAGTCGGCGCAGTTCGACCCGCTGTGCATCCGCCGCACCAGCCGGCGCCTCCAACTGGCCAGCCCGAGCAACTACCGCTTCGAGCGCGGGGTGGACCCCGTCGCCCTCGACGCCGCCTCGCAGCGCGCGTGCAAGCTGATCGTCGACGTGGCGGGCGGGCAATTGGCCGCCGGAGCGGTGGACGTCTGGGCCAAACCCTGGCAGGCGCCGGTGGTGACGCTGCGACCGCATCGCACCACCGCCGTGCTGGGCGTCGAGATCGCCCGCCTGCAGCAGCGCGAAATCCTCGACCGCCTCGGCCTTGGGCCTCGCGCCGAAGGCGACGGATTCCTCTGCACCATCCCCTCCCATCGCGCCGACCTGACGCGCGAGATCGACCTGATCGAAGAAATCATCCGCCTGGCCGGGTACGATCGCATTCCCGTCGACGCGGCCGTCTCGCATCCGGTTCAGCCCCGCTCGCACGTGCAGCGCATGCGGTCGGCCGTCTCGGCCGTCATGTCGGCCGCGGGATTCGACGAGGCGGTGACGTTTGCTTTCGTGGACGCGGCCCGGGGGGCGCTGTTCGGCGTGGACAAGCCCGTCTGCGTCGACCCTCTGACGCGCAAGACCCACAACGCCCTGCGCCCGACGCTGCTGATCAGCCTGCTCGAGGCCTGCAAGAACAACCAGGACCAGGGCACCGTCGATCTGAGCCTGTACGAACTGGCAGCGGTCTTTCCGCCCTCGGGCGGGGCCCTTCCGGCAGAGCACCTGGAGCTGGCGATGGTCACCCGCGCGCCGCTGCGCGACCTGCGCGGCGCCGTCGAGGCGCTGGCGGCGAGGCTGGCGCCGGCGGCAGAGGTTCTCATCACGCCCGCCGACGCGGCGGGGATGGAGAAGGGGCAATCGGCGGCCGTCGCCCTGGACGGCAAGACGATCGGACACGTCGGTCTCGTCGCCGCCGACGTGCTCAAGGCGTTCGATCTCGAGCATGCGTTCTCCGCGGCGGCGCTGGATTTCGAGGCGCTGGTGGCGGCGTCGCACAAGGCGAGGCCGTATCGGCCGGTGCCTCATTTCCCGGCGGTGCGGCGCGACCTGTCGGTGGTGGTGGACGAACCGGTGACGTGGGCGCAGATCGCCGCGGCCATCGGGTCGATCGATCAGCCGCTGCGGGTCGGGCTTGATTACGTGACGACCTATCGAGGCAAACCCATCGAGCCGGGCAAGAAGAGCCTGACGCTGACGCTGACCTATCGCAGCGACGCCGAGACGCTCCGCAGCGAGCAGGTGGACGCGCAGGTCGCGCAGATCGTGTCGCAACTGAACGAACGATTCGCCGCACAACTGCGGTCGTGAAAGTTCCGGGTGGCATGGCGACACGCGCAGCGGGTCGCCATGAG
This sequence comes from Planctomycetaceae bacterium, assembly GCA_039680605.1. Classification (NCBI taxonomy): domain Bacteria; kingdom Pseudomonadati; phylum Planctomycetota; class Planctomycetia; order Planctomycetales; family Planctomycetaceae; species Planctomycetaceae bacterium. The sequence continues at coordinate 55,992 of JBDKTA010000033.1, forward strand.
CGCGAGACATCATGGCGACCCACGAGAAACAGAAACGTGTGTCGCCATGCCACCCCGGTTATTTCAGAGCAGAGGTCGCAGAGACCGCAGAGAAGATAGAACTTGGATTTTTTTCGGCGGCCGAATCTCTTCCACCTCCGGCTGCAACATCCAATGCTCAGTTGATCGCCCCCTTCAATTCTCTCTAACCTCTGCGTTCTCCGCGATCTCCGCGGTGAAAAGTTCTGCGGCAAGCCGCGCGCCGGAGAGAAACGTTTTCAGCGGAAACATTCTTGCGCAATTCTTCAAGAGGACCGCGCGCTTTTCCGATGAACTTGGGTAGAATAGTAGTTGTCAGTGGAAGAAACAAAAATAGTCTCTGCGGTGCTCGATAGGTTGCACGCGTGGAAAAGAACCGATAAGACTCATCAAGGGAAGCCTACGTCCTTGGCCCTTCGGGGTCAGGCAGCTGCCCACCTTATTTGATGGGTTCTCTTTCCTGAAGCGACCGCCGGCACATTTGTGGAGACTATTTTTTTGCGCCCCTTTGGGAACCCCCCGCCATCTCGTGCGTCTGACGCAGTGTCATCTAACCCAAAGGATCAACGCCATGAAAACGCTGACAAGTCTGATCGCGATGTTTGCCTGTGCCTCGGTGCTGACGGCCGCGGATGCGAAGAAGATCATCCCGCCCGATCAGGCCCAACCGCGCGTGGAGGTGGTGTTCGTCGTCGACACGACCGGCTCGATGGGCGGACTCATCGCCGGGGCCAAGGCCAAGATCTGGTCTATCGCCAACCAGATCGTGCTGGGCAAGCCCAAGCCCGTCGTCAAGATGGGCCTGGTGCCCTACCGCGATAAGGGCGACCAGTACGTCACCAAGGTCTTTGACCTGACCGACAACATCGACCAGGTCTACACCGACCTGATGGGCTTCAAGGCCGACGGCGGCGGCGACGGACCGGAGAACGTCAACCAGGCGCTGCACGACGCCGTCAACAAGATCTCCTGGAGCGCCGACTCCAAGACGCTCAAGATCATCTACCTGGTCGGCGATTTCCCGCCCCACAACGAATACACCGACGTGCCCACCTACGACAAGACCGCCAAGGCCGCCATCGAAAAGGGCATCTACATCAACACCGTTCTCTGCGGCAACAACAGCGAGGCCTCCACCGTCTGGAAGGAAATCGCCAAGAAAGCCGAGGGCACGTTTATCGCCCTGGAACAAGGCGGCGGCGTGCAGGTGGTGGCCACGCCCCACGACGGCGAACTGGCCGAACTGAACAAGAAGCTCGTCTCGACGGCCGTCCCGTACGGCGACACCAAGACCCGCGAGAAACAGGTGCATCTCAATGAAGCCGCCAAGGCCATGCCCGTGACTTCGGCGGCAGACCGCGCGTCGTTCTCGCTGGGCTCGGGCAAGGCCGCCAGCAACGACCTGGTCGACGAGGTCGTCAAGAACAAGGCCGACCTGTCCAAGCTCGACAAGGCCCAACTGCCCGAGGCCATGCAGAAGATGACGCCTGGGCAGCAGAAGGAGTACATCGACCAGCAGAATGCCAAGCGACAGGAGATCCTCAAGCAGATCTCCGAGGTTTCGGCTCGGCGCGACGCGCATATCAAAACCGAGGCGGCCAAGACGGCCGCGTCGGCGGCAGCCAAACCGGCGTCGTTTGACGCCAAGGTGGTCGAGACCCTGCGCGAGCAGGCGGCCAAGAAGAACCTCAAGTATTGACGCCCGACATGGGGTGAAAAAGCGAGCGGCCGCCCGTTAAGGACGGCCGCTCGTTATTGGGTGGCACAGCCTTTCCAGGCTGTGACTCCGGGCTGTGACTCCAGGCTGTGACGGCACAGGCTCGAAAGCCTGTGCCACTTAATTCATCAGAACACTCTGCGGACCAGCAGCCCGGCAACGCCAGCCGCCGCCAGCAGCGCCACGGCCAGGGCGGGAGTCTTCCAATTCGCCGAGGCCGCCGTGACCGGCTCGATCTTGAAGCTGTCGATGCGGGTCATGTCGGCGCCCCAACCCTTATTGGGGTCGATGTTCATCAGGACGAGCTGGCCCTTCTTGAGGGCGACCTTCTCGAACTTGAACTCGCGCGACTCGGGCCCGACGGTGTCGCCGATCGGCTCGGTCTTGCCGACGACCTTGACCGGCTTGATCTGCGCTGCGTCATTTTCGGCGACGCTGATCACGACCGTAATCCCGTCGATCATGGCGTTAGCCATCTTGGTGACCTGCATGTCCGTCACCTTGCCGCTGATGGTGTACAGCCCGTCGGCGGGCACCTTGTACGTCACGCCCACGCCGGCGGCATTGGTCTTTTCGGTGTACGGATGAGCGATGATCTGCTTGGCCTTGGTGTCGCCCCAGACGCCTTCAAAGCGGCCATCCCAGTCGCTGTGATAGATCCAGCCTTCGGTGGCGTCTTTGTTGGGCAGGTAGGCCCCGATGGGTCCGCGAACTTTGCCCTGGTGGCCTCTGCGGGCCTTGGGATCGCGAATCCCGTTGGCTCGCTGGTCGGCGCTGAGGTTCGCCGTCGCCAGATCCAGGCGGCGGTACTCCTTGGCCTGGACCAATTCGAACCAGAAGCCCCACGTGTCATCCACGGTGTTGCCCTTGCCGTCGGGACCGTCGCCCTTGACGTCGCGCACGGCGTCAACCGTCAGTTCCGCCGCCGGCGCCACCGAAACCGCCAGAAACGCCCACACCATCACCACCGCACATCCGATCATCACTGTCCGCATTTCGTTCTCCTTCGTCGTTATTCGCGGCATCTGCCGCAGTACCTGTAACCCTTCTCTTGTGGCGATGGGTGCAGAAAGCCGCCGCCCTGAAGCAGTAATTATAGATCGCCCCGGCGAGACTTGCGCCACCGTCTGGCCGCGGTGCCGACGACCACCAGAGCCGCCGTTGGCATGTAAAGATACAACGCCTCGCTGACCACCACGGCCTTGCCCCAGTCTGTCATTTGTCCGCCGTCAAAGAACTCGCGCAGGCCCCCAGGGGAAATGACAATCGGTTGCCAACTCATCCAATAGCGCGTGGAATCTAACGGACTCAGCAGCGCCACCCCGTGCCCCGCCGGACCGCCGTACCCGTGCGTCATCGCATCCAGCACGCCGTGCGAGCAGGCCAGAAATGCGAACAAGCCCCAGATGGCCCACCATCTGCCCCGCCGCGCCGAAAGCTCGCGAAAGCCGAGCGGCATCATCGTCGTCGCCACCACCAACGCAAAGAAGAAGGAGTGGAAGAAGCCACGGTGCCCGAAGAAACTCTCGTACGGAATCTTCCAGGCCACCCCGATCACATCCAGGTCCGCCAGCCCCGAACAGATGATTGCCCCGGCGAGCACCTGCTTCGATCTGCAGCCGAACAGCCCCTGCGCAACACCCAGACCCACCAGGCTATGTCCAATGAGCGACGGCATGGCCGCCAGTATACCGATCGCGGCTCTTGCATTTCCAGGTTCAGTGGAGTATTCCATGCACGTCAGCGCACGCCCCGGTGCATTAACCAAGGATGTCATGATGGAACCCAAGGGAATCGAACGCCTCACCGTCCGTATCTTCAGCGACAGCAAATCGGCCAGCAAGGCCGTCGCCGCACGCGTCGCGCGGGTCATCTCCAGCCGCAACGCCCGCGGGCAGACGACCGTGCTGGGCCTGGCCACCGGGCATACGCCCGTCAACGTCTATCGCGAGTTGATCCGCCTGCACCGGCAAGAGGGCCTGGATTTCTCCAGCGTCGTCACGTTCAACCTCGACGAATACTGGCCCATCCCGCACGACGCCCTGCAGAGCTACCACCGCTGGATGCACGAGAACCTGCTCGACCACGTCAACATCAAGCCCGAGAACATCCACATCCCCTCGGGCGAAGTGGCCGAGGACCAACTCGACGATTTCTGCCACCAGTACGAACAGGCCATCATCGCCGCCGGTGGAATCGACTTCCAGATCCTCGGCATCGGACGCAGCGGGCACATCGGCTTCAATGAGCCCGGCAGCCACAGCGACAGCCGCACCCGACGAATCCACCTCGACGCCATCACCCGCAAAGACGCCGCCGGCGATTTCTTCGGCGAAGAACACGTGCCCCAGTTCGCCATCACCATGGGCGTCGGAAGCATTCTCGAAGCCCGCGAGATCGCCATGCTGGCCTTTGGCGAACACAAGGCCCCGATGATCCGCCGCGCGATCGAGGAAGAGGTCTCCATCGACGTGGCCGCCAGCTTCCTGCAGGAGCACCCCGCCTCCGTGGTCTACATCGACCAGGCGGCGGCCGCCGATTTGACCCGCGTCGCCACGCCCTGGAAGCTGGGCCACTGCGAGTGGAACAGCCAGCTCACCCACCGCGCGGTGGTCTGGTTGGCGCAGAAACTCGACAAGCCGATCCTGCGCCTGGTGGAAGAGGACTACGCCGAGAACGGATTGGCCGAGCTCGTCCGCAGCGGCGGCGGCGCGTACAAGATCAACCTCGAGGTCTTCCGCCACCTGATGGCCACTATCACCGGCTGGCCCGGCGGCAAGAATCGCAAGCGCCGCGTGCTGATCCTCAGCCCCCACCCCGACGACGACGTGATCTCCATGGGCGGTACGATGGCCCGGTTCGTCGAGCAGGGCCACGAGGTTCACACCGCGTACATGGTCAGCGGATATCTGAGCGTGTTCGATCACGACGTGGCGCGCTACGCGGAGTTCGTGGCCGGCTTCAACAGGATCTTCGGCCTCACGCCCGAGCAGACCGGCGTCATCGAGGAGCACATCGAGCAGTTCCTGCGCCGCAAGAAACCCGGGCAGGTCGACAGCCCCGAGATCCAGCAGATCAAGGGGCTCATCCGCCAGGGCGAAGCCATCGACGCCGCACGCTTCTGCGGACTCGTCGATGACAACATCCATTTCCTCAACATGCCCTTCTACAATACCGGACGCGTGCAGAAGCTCGAGGTCGCGCCCGAGGACATCGCGGCCGTCGAGACCGTGCTCGAACAGGTCCGCCCCGACATGGTTTTCGCGGCAGGGGACTTGTCCGACCCGCACGGAACGCACCGCCTGTGCCTCGACGCGGCGATGGAGGCGCTGGCCCGCCACAAGGCCGCCGGCAAGGGCGACCCGGAGATCTGGCTTTATCGCGGTGCGTGGCAGGAGTGGGCGATCGACCAGATCGACATGGCCGTGCCGCTGTCGCCCGACGAGCTGCGCCATAAGCGATTCACGATCTTCCGCCACCAGAGCCAGAAAGACCGCGCGATGTTCCCGGGCCCCTACGACAGCCGCGAGTTCTGGCAGCGCGCCGAAGAGCGCAACATGACCACGGCCAAGACGTACGACGCCCTGGGCCTGCCCGAGTACCACGCCATCGAAGCCTTCGCCCGCCACCCCGCCCGACAACCCGCCCAGCGCTGCGTGGAAGAGTAGCAAGTTCGGAGTTCGAAGTTCGGAGTTCGGAGTTCGCAGTTCGAAGTGGGGCGTGCAGGCCTGCCTGCCGGCGTGCAGGTTCTCGCCGAAGGCAAGGTTCTGCACGCGGGGCGCAGGTGGCAACGGGTGCTGTAACCCTAAATTTCATCCCTTGGGGAGTTTTGGCCCCGGAGGGGCCTCCGTGCTTAGCCCAGGGCGCAGGGCGAGCGAAGCACGCCCAAGCCCTGGGAAGGATGCGCAAATTCAACGAGCCCCGGAGGGGCGGCCGTGACGATAGCGGACAATTACGCCCGCCAACCCGCCCATCGCTGCGTGGAGGAGTAGCCCCGCGGCCGGGGCTGGAGCCTCTTCGAGGCTCATTGTCAGCATCTTCGTCGTGGCTCTTCTCAGTGATCTTTGTGTGCTTTGTGGCAAGGTCTTGCTGTTCCCCCATTCGTGTCATTGTCCATGCCCAAGTCCATGATGGGGCCTTTTCTGTCCGTTCCGACGGATATCTTACACGCGCGGTGGGCATGGCCAGATACTATTCCCACCCGCAAGGCCCGTCAACACGGCCGCCGGTTTGGTTTCTTGTTGCTCATTTCCTTCTGATCTTGAGAGCGACTTCAATCTTCTTTAACGGCTCCGACTTTTCCGCCAAAGAAACGTTCAGCCAGCGAATGAAATGGAGTCTCATCCGCAGACTGGCGGTCAAACACAGCCAGAGGTTCCTTGGAGAGGATCACCAAGACTCGTGCTGCAAGTTCGGCCAGAAGAGCATTAGGTTGCCCAGATTCGGAGGACGCGCCGATCTCGTACATTTGTTTTTTGTATCCTTCAAATGCATATGAGGCGGCTTCTTTGAAGGCATAAACCTCCTGAAGCCTTATCGTATGGCCGTAATTTCTGGCACAAAACCATGCAAGCCAGACCCATGGAGCGGCAAATGGCAGTTTCCGGAGGAATCCCACCCAGATGTGGGCTTCTGTATCGACCGGGAAATAGATAAACGCGAAAATAATTGATCCAGCAAGAAGAATAATACTTGCCCAGAAACCAATCAGCCACCCCCGTATAGAGTGATTCAGTTTAGCCCCTCTCTGGGCGAATGCCGTCGCAAGTCCTGCCGAGGTGGCTTGAGGAAGCAGATGATCAATACGTTTCTGATCGACCTCAGCCTGTTTTACTAGTTGGTCAAGCTTGGTCTGGGTTTCACCAAGGTGGCTCTGTAGTGCAGCAACATCATCAGCAAACGCACGAACCACTCTTGAGTTAGCGGCTGCGGACTCGGATTCTCCTGATACGGCCTTTGCTATTTCTTCTATTTCATCACTTTGTTTCTCTATTTGCTCTGAGGTCGACTCAATCTTCTTCTTCAGTACTTCGACTGCTTCCGACACCGCCTCGGTCTTTTCCAATATCTGTTCAGCACCGCTCAGCCGGGCAGTGTTTTCCTCCAAGAGGTCGTTACTTCTTTGAACCATGGAAATTGCTTCCGCTAGATCTCCGCTCAAACCCAAAGCTACTTCCTTGCCATTCTTCGCGCCCACCAACGTCAAAGGGTAGAGCGACAGGAACGCTTGATTAAGGTTGTTTATGAAGGTTGGCAGTACATCGTATCGACCAGCCACGATATTGCGAAGATTAGATAGGAGGTTTGCCATAGAACTGGCCAACAAAGCTCGTGCAATCTTTACTCTTACCGACGTCGTTTTCGATTCGGTGATTCTATTGCCCCAAATGACAACCGAAGTCACGGCATCATCGACATCGTCGAAAGCAAGATCTCTCAAATGTGAAGAAAAAAGAGACGGGTTACTCTTGCATTGCGAAGATACCTTGTCCCAAAGCGTGCTCAGCTCGGCGAATTGTGGGAGCATAGTTGACACCCTTTCTATCAGATGTACTCCTGAGTACATACCATATAGTTGGCGTCTCGTGTGTTCAAAGGAAAACCTGAAATCAGTTGCCTTGGCTGGTCCTGCCCGTGCGTCTTATTGGCCACGGTGGGTCTCGCCAAGAACTCGCAGAAGAGTCTTTCGAGACCCGATTTGGCATTCCCAAATCCGGATCACCTTCCAAGCCTTCATTCTTAAGACACGTGTCACTCGACGATCTCGACGAGCATTCTCGGAAACCTTTGCCTCCCAAAAAGCCTTATTGCTTTTTGGGGCTCGTCGACATTTAGGGCATCCATGCCAGAAACAACCATCGACAAAAATGGCAACCTTTATCTTTGGCCAACAGAAATCAGGTGTGCCCAGGATCGGGTAATGACGGCGCCAGCCAACGAGTTTGTGCTGTCTGAGCAGCGAGACAAGCTTCATTTCAGTTGAAAGGTTGCCTCTTGAACGCACCGCCCGCATCATGCGGGACCGCGTCGCCTTGTCGTACTTGTCGGGCACGCTGCCATGATACCGGGTTGCGATGCCGGGAGCAAATCGCTACACTCCCGCCTTGGGCAAGGTCGCCGCGCGATTTTTTCAAGAAATGACTTGAGGCCGCCCCAAAGCATGTTAGCATTGTGTTTGGATGCAGGCAAAGGAGTCGGGCCGATGAAATCGATTGAGCTGTTTGCCGGAGCGGGCGGGTTGGCCATCGGTTCCGCGAAAGCGGGGTTCAAGCATGAAGCCGTTCTAGACTGGGATCACGATGCTTGCGAGACGCTCAGAAGGAACGTAAAGAACAGGATACGATACGCCCGCGACTGGGAAGTCATCGAGGGAGATGTCAAAGAATATGACTTCAGGCAACACAAGCAATCCGTCGAGTTTATCTTTGGCGGTCCTCCATGCCAGCCTTTCTCACTGGGCGGAAAGCACCGCGGCAGCGAAGACTCGCGCAATATGTTCCCCGAGGCGGTTCGTGCGGTACGAGAGATTTGCCCACGAGCGTTCGTGTTCGAAAATGTAAAAGGCTTCCTGCGTCGAGGATTCAGCAACTATTTTCATTACATCCTCAACCAACTGCGGTTTCCAACGGTAGCTAGGCGCGGCGATGAGGAGTGGACAGATCATCAGGCCCGTCTGGAAAGCATATATGCGGCGAACAACTTCCGCGACCTCCACTACAAGGTCATGCCCAAGCTGCTGAACGCTGCTGACTATGGGGTTCCTCAACGCCGCGAACGGGTTTTTATTGTGGGGGTACGTTCCGATGTCCATGCCGAGTTCTCATTCCCGGACCCGACGCACGAGGAAGACGCGTTGCTGTATGACAAATGGGTCACCGGGGACTACTGGGAACGCCACGCCGTTCCCATACGGCAACGAGAGTTGTTCCCGCGACGGCTCCAGCAGAAGATCGAGATGCTCAGGGGTCTTTGGTCACCAATGATGCTGAAGCCTTGGCGAACGGTTCGTGACGCTATCGCTGATTTACCCGCACTCGCAGTGGGTGAAGAGTCCAAGGCAATTCCGAATCACTACCTGAACCCCGGAGCGAAAATGTATGATGGGCATAATGGTAGCCCACTTGATGAGCCGGCCAAGACGCTGAAGGCGGGCGACCACGGGGTTCCTGGTGGAGAAAATACTCTCAGGCTTCCCGATAATTCGATCAGATACTTCTCAGTTCGTGAGTGTGCGCGACTGCAGACTTTCCCCGACAACTGGATATTCCAAGGCTCGTGGACTGAATGCATGAGGCAGCTTGGCAATGCCGTGCCAGTGGTGCTAGGGCAGATTGTCGCCAAAAGACTGGCACAGGTCGTTTTGGCGGCAGCCATCAAGCAAGACCAGGCTATCTAGAGTCTGGCGGCCACGGGGGGATGAGTTTTCAAGTGCTGCAGGATCCTCGATTTGATCTGCTCAGCAGAAGCCGCATTCGGAACAGTGCTTTTCGTCCAGGCCCATTTTCGCCCGGGATGCAAGGTGTCCCATGGCGATCTCGTGTTCTTTCTGGTTTCAGAACTGTCCCCGTGTTTTCCGAACCCAAAACAGATACCTACTTCGTTGTTCCAGATGGGCTGAAAGTTCTCGATGAGGTAAGTCTCCGCCGTGTTCTGCCAAGCGCTCTTGACGACGAGGTATCGGCAATCGAAATCTTCCACTCGCAGATTGCTCGCGGCAGCGATACTTCTCTGATGGTCCCGGAGTCGATTAGACAATCGTTCACCTTGGTCGACTACGGAGTCCGCTCCGTGTTCAGCAGGGTCAGCCTTGCCGACATAGATAGGCGTCTCTGTTCCAGAAAGAGCCGTATAAACATCAAACTCGCCGTTGTAGTAAATTGCGTATACACCAGACCCATAGAAACGTGTGAGCTTGCTTAAAGGAAGCCGGGGTTGAGCCAATAACGTGGTGGCTATAAGCTTGCCCATCATTTGCGGGTCTGACGGGTCCAGGACAGAATCTGGCAAGCGGACCGGATCCATCGCGACAGCCAGCTTCTGCAGCCTTCCCACCAGAACTGTGATCGTCTCCCGAAGCTCCGTTCGCGTCGGCCCCAGCACTGTCGGATTATCAGGCAAGCTTTCGGGGATGGCGTTTAGGAGTTCCTTCATCAAACGAAGAACTTCCTTCGGGCGGAACGCGTGTACTCCAGATTTCTTCTCGGGTCGAGTTGCCATGCGGAGGATTCTATATAAGTGACGGCCGCAGTGCTAGCATCTTCTCATAGACGGAGAAGGCACTTAGGCGATTGTTGGCCCGCTGCGCGCTGCTTCTCGTGCCCGAAGCCTCGGCGAAGTGGCACAGCCTTTCCAGGCTGTGAATCACAGGCTGGAAAGCCTGTGCCACCGGATATTCGGATGGGCACTAACAAGACTTTTGTTCGCGGCGGAACTTGCATGTGCGGTTGTTCGGGGGCTCATTCATCCGTCCACTCGGCAGCCCGCGCTTCATCTGGTCGGGGAAGAAGCCGCGCGGGGCGAGCCCCGCCGCTAATGACAGAGCGCAACGGGAATCTGGCTATTCTGGGACGATTATTATTGTTGCCGTAATGCGAAGCCCTTATCACACTGACCATCGGCAATAGTAATTGCTTACCTTCCCCGCAAGTAGCTGTGAAAAGTACAACAAAGTGCAAGGAAGTGGAAGCGCCGGCCGATCCGGTTTCAGTCGGTCTCGACGACCTCGGCCGCTAACTCAACAGCCGCTTCAGGTCGGCGGTGGCTTTTTTGCGGATGCCCTGGCCTTTGCCGGTGGAGTGTTCCTTTTCCAGGCGGCGGATGAGGCGGTCGATCTGGTCGGCCTGGACGGGCAGCTCGACGCTGCGGCCTTCGTAGCCGGCCAGGTACATCGCGTTGGACAGTTCCAGTTCGTTAAGGGCCTCTTCGCCGGTGATGTACATCGGCGTGCCTTTGAGGATGTGCTTGGCGAAGGCCTCGACCATCATGATGTGCCGCCCGCCTTCGTCTTTGGGCAGGGTCACTTCGGACCACTCGATGCCCTGCTCGGCCCCGCCGGCGCCGGCCTGCGTCGAGCCCATGATGTGCTTGGAGACCGGCACCGCCAGCTTGCCCAGCTTGAGCTTGCCGCCTTCGCAGACGAGCGTGCCCTTGTCGCCGCAGACCATGAACTGCTCGTAGCCGGGTTCCTCGGCCGTGGTGGCGTAGATGTAGCCGACCTTGCCCTTGCCGTAGTCGAGCAGGAAATTGGCGGTGTCTTCGACTTCGATCTTGTGAGCGCGGGTGCTGAGCAGGCCCAGGACGCGCTTGGGCATTCCGGCGATCCAGGCGAACAGGTCCAGGTGGTGCGGGGCCTGGTTGATCAGCACCCCGCCGCCCTCGCCGTCCCACGTGCCGCGCCACGCCCCGCTGTCGTAGTACGCCTGAGTGCGGAACCAGTTGCTGCAGACGAGCTGGGCGCGGAAGACCTCGCCCACCACGCCGCGGCTGACCAGCTCGTTCATCTTGATCATGATGCTGCGGCTGCGGTGGTGCAGCACGCAGCCCAGGGCCTTGCGGAGCTTCTTGCACTCGGCGACCATCGCCCGGGCCGGTCCGATCGTCGAGGCCATGGGCTTTTCGCACAGCACGTGCAGACCCGCGCGGGCGGCGCGGATCGTCAGCGGCGCGTGCCAGTAGTGCGGCACGGCGATGATCGCCGCGTCGATGAGCCCCGAGTCGAACATCGCCTGGGCGTCAAGGAAGTGCGGCACCTTGCACTGGCGGCCGAACGCCTCGGCCTTTTCGGGGACGATGTCGCACACGGCAGCCAGGCTGATCGCGCGGTTCTTGCTGGCGGCGATCTGCACGGCGTGACCCGAACCCATGTTGCCCAGACCCACGACGCCGAAACGGACTTTGTTCATTGCAGATTCTCCAGTAAGGACCGTGACTGTATGAGATGGGAACTGCTATTTCAAGCCGGTTGGTTATCAGCGAATACGTAATCAGTAATCAGTAATCGGTAATCGGTAATCGGTAATCGGTAATCGGTAATCAGTGCTGAGGGATGAGGGATGACTGGTTACGGATTACTGGTTACTGATTACTTCTTTTTGTATCATGGCGTTTATGCAACGCATCCGCGTCAAGATCGAAGGGCTGCGGGACCCCAAGACCGCCCTGCGCGTCGCGCAGATGGGCGCCGACGCGATTGGCCTGGTGTTCGCGCCGTCGCCGCGGTGGGTTTCGCCCGAGCAGGCGCGGGCGGTCGTCGAGGTCCTGCCGCCCTGGGTGGCCACTATCGGCGTGTTCGTCGACGCCGACGCCGATACCATTAATCGCGTGGTCGACCGCACGGGCATCGGATACGTGCAACTTCACGGCGACGAGGCGCCCGATCTGGTCGATAGAATCAACCGCCCCTGCATCAAGGCCTTCCGCGTGAAAGACCCAAACTGGCTCACGGAAGTCCGCACGTGGGTAGCCGCCCTCAACGGCCCCTCGCGCCTGGCGGCGGTGCTGCTGGACGCTTACGCGCCCGACGCCCGTGGCGGCACGGGCAGGCGGTTCAACTGGGACCTGGTGGCCGACGCCCGCACGTCCGGGGCGATGGCCGGGCTGGACCCGATCATCCTGGCTGGCGGACTGGACGCCACCTGCGTGGGCGACGCGATCGAGCTGGTGGCCCCGTGGGCGGTGGATGTGGCCTCGGGCGTCGAGAGCGCCCCGGGCGTGAAGGACCTGGGCAAGGTCGAGAAGTTCATCCGCGCGACGCGCGAAGGCGACGAGCTGCGCAGCGAGTTCTGGATGTAGTATTTTCGTTAGCGGCGGGGCTTGCCCTGCGCGGTTTCTTCCCGCTTCGCCCAGTCAGGGAAACAACCGCGTCGAGCAAGCTCGATCGCTAACGCTGTACGCGCCGGGAATGGTTTTGTTCCGAAAGGTTGCACTATGAACATCGCATCACTGCTGCTGGGCGTATTGATGATCTGCTCGCTGGTTGTGGCTCAGGACGAGTCGGCAGCGCCGCCGGCTTCGCAACCGGCCTCTCAACCGGCCAGCGATGCTGCCGCCACCGACGCCACGTCGCGCCAGGTGGCGTACTTCCTGCAGGCGCTGCAGAACCCGCGCATCACGCATCGAGAGGATATCGCCGCCGCCCTGGGCGAGATCGGACCCGACGCCGCCGCGGCGATCCCAGCCCTGACCGAAGCCGCCGCCAACACCGACTGGCATATGCGCCAGGCGGCCGTGACGGCCTTGGGCAAGATCGACCCGACCGCCCAGCAGGTTGGCCCGACCCTGACCGGCGCCCTGGGCGACAAAGAAATCTGGGTTCGCCTCGCCGCGGCCCAGGCCTTGTGCCAGAGCGGCCAGGCGGCTGTCGGTCTGCCCGCCCTGACCGAGGCGCTGGGTAATGAGAGCCCGTTCGTGCGTCTGCGGGCGGTTCAGGCCCTGGGCGAGATCGGTCCGCCGGCCAAACCGGTTCTGCCCACGCTGGAGCCGATGAAACATCTGGACAAGGATCGCCAGATCCGCCAGAGCGTCGAGTGGGCCCTCCAGCGCATCAACGCAACCCGCTGACGCGGAAAGTCGCTGCGGGATCAAATTAGCCGCTGAGGTCGCAGAGGGAAGAAATTGTTTTGTCTTTTCACATCCTCAGCGTCCTCAGCGACCTCTGCGGCGTGATCATGGCGGCCCACGAGAAATAATCCGCAATCCCCAATCCGAAATCCGCAATGGGTTGTCCCCAAGAGAAAGCCCCCTTGGCAGTTCCATCTGCGCAAGGGGGCCTTCCGGGCCAGTCGCTGCCGGGGCAACTAGGCCAAAGCGTTCAGGCGGCGCTGTCGCAGGAACACGGCGACCGAGCCGATGCCGATCAACAGGAGGGTGGACGGTTCGGGAATCTCCCCTCCTCCGATCGTCAAGGCGCCGGGCACCAGCACGTGATTGCCGATGGAACCGTCTGCCGCGGGCTCCGAGGGGTCGCTGTCGCCGAAGCCCGAGTTCCACACCGTGTTGAACATTCCGCCGGAGTTGGCGCCGCGGGCGTAGACGTCGCCCCAGACCGGGGCGAATGTGCTGTCAAACTCCACGGCCAGTTCCAGTCCGCCCGCACGGGCGAACTTGATGCCGTAGACGGACTGGGGCAGATAGGGTGTGGCAATCGCCCCGTAGTCGAAGTTGTCGACCTTGACGCGGGCGAAGGTCCCGGCCGTGGCTGTCGGGTTGACGATGTTCTCTTTCGAGAGCATTCCCGAGGCCTCCAGGATCAGGTATTTGATGTTGGACTGCGAGACGTTGATTGAATAGGCGTAGTGCCAGGTCGCGTCGGCATTCTGGCTGACGGCCCAGGTCACGGTGGGAACGCTCCACTGCGCGTCGGTCGCAGGGGTATCGACGGCCACCACCCACTGGCCGGTGCCGCTAAGCCCGCCATCGGCGCCGCTGAGGCTGCCGGTGTACATGACGGCGCCGTGCGCCGCAGAAGCAACCAACGCCACCGCACAAACACACGCAACGCTCAGGATGTTATGACGAATGTTAATAGGACACCTTCCTTTTCCGGATAGAGATTCGAGGAATGATTGACCGACGGTCACCGCTGCTGCTATAAGTTTATGATTGCGGCGACTAACATCAACTACTCTGCATTGACAGATCGTCCTTCCTCATCACTTAGATTGCCTCGCACACCCCGGACACCGTCCTTTCCCTGCAATGGACAGAGTTAAAACCTTTCGTTCTTTTCGTTTGGATCAGGCAGGCGCCTCCTTTCAAGAGGATGCCTCTCTTTTCCGTCTCTTCTCGCTTGGGGGCTTGTGCCCTTGTTCTCTCTCCGCATTCAGGCCCGGATGGGGCAACCTGGATGAATATCATCAAAGGTCGGCGGCCTGAAACTTAGAATCTCCAGCGTGACTCTACCCCGATTCTCTTTCGCTTGGCAGACCAGTACAGCTTGTTGATGGCGGGCAGGAACATCTCTTGAGCCTCGCTTTCGCCAGATCTCGTAGGCTTTGAAGCCATATTATTAGAGTGCGATATAAGAAAGTAAACAACAAACTTGATATTTTCTACAAAAATAATGTAAATGACAAAACTGCTTCCTAGCACGATGTGCCGCAAATTGCGATGCGGGGGGCTCCCTATGCAATGCGGCGGCAGCAGCCGCCGCTGTGGAAGGTTCGAAATGCCTGCACGTTGCTGGCCAGTGAAAAACTCTAGAAGCGGCGGCTAAGGCCGCCGCCCTCCACATGCGTAAAGCGGCTCCGGGAACGCCTGCAGACCATGATCGCCAGCGCCCCTGCCGCCAGCAGCGACAGCGTCGCCGGTTCGGGAATCGGATCAGTTCCGAACGTGTCCGGCACCAGCAGATGCTGTTCGAGTGATCCATTTGCCGGCGGACCAAGCGGGTCGGCGGCCGTCAGGCCGGAGTTCCATACCGTATTGAACACGCCGCCGGCCTTGCCGTCCTTGGCATAGGCGTCGCCCCAGACGGGCCTGCGAAAGCTGGTGAAGCCGACCGTCAGCGTCAGCCCCTCCGTGTCGTCGAACTTGATGCCATAGATCGGCTCCGGGAGGTTTGGATTCGAGCCACCGGGGTTGAACAGGCCCACCTCGATGTTTCCAAACGTCCCCTCTGCGGCAAAGGGCGCCTTGAGATCGGACTGTTGAAAGGTCGGCGAGGCCTCAATGATCCAGTGACTGATCGAACCGCGGTAGACGCTCAGGCTGTAGAGATAATCCCATGATCCGTCGGGGTTCTCACTCACCGTCCAATCCAGCGCCGGGCCGAACCAGCCAGGCCGGCCGTTGCTGTCGACCCACAGTCCCGTGCCTTCAAGACCTCCATCGGCCCAAGTCAGGCTGCCGCTATAGATGATGGCCGCCCCGGCTGGGGAACAAAACGACAGAACTGCTGCAACTCCAATGACCACTGTGACCGTGATGTTCTTTTGACTGTTAATGATGCACCTTGTTTTGAGCAACTTGGTGTTCCTTTCTGACGCGGCGGGTTGCTCCCCCGCCTCGTCTGCGCATTTTAGGCATGGGCCCGAGCATGTGGACCGGTTTTGTCCTATATTCCGTCAGGAACATTCCTAAAAACCAGTGCCCTTGGTCCCTTGACTCCGCCCGGCTTGGAGGGTACAACAGGCCGCTTCAAACGGTCCTGACACACGGAGCATACAATGGCACAACAACTGAAGATTTATTACGACAAAGATGGTTCTCTGGACGCCCTAAAGGGCAAAACCGTGGCCGTGGTTGGTTTTGGCAGCCAGGGACACGCCCACTCCCAGAACCTGCGCGACAGCGGCATCAAGGTCGTGGTGGCCGAATTGGCCGGCACGAACAATTACCGCTTGGCCAAGGAAGCGGGCTTCGAGCCGATCTCGGCTGAAGAGGCGACCAAGGTCGGCGACCTGATCGTCATTACGCTGCCCGACGAAGTCCAGGCGATCGTGTACGAGAAGGCGATCAAGCCCAATCTCAAGCCCGGCAAGGCGCTGGGGTTCTGCCACGGGTTCAACATCCGCTACGGTTGCATCCAGGCCCCCGAGGGCGTGGACGTTATCATGATCGCCCCCAAGGGTCCCGGCCACACCGTGCGAAGCTGCTACGTCGAAGGTTCGGGCGTGCCCTGCCTGATCGCCATCGAGAAGAACGCCACGGGCAAGGCCTTTCAGACGGCGCTGGCGTGGGGCATCGGCGTCGGCGGCGGGCGCGCGGGAATCATCGAGACCACCTTCACCGAAGAGACCGAGACCGACCTCTTCGGCGAACAGACCGTGCTCTGCGGCGGGCTGACCAGCCTGGTCAAGGCCGGCTTTGAAACGCTCACCGAGGCGGGATATCAGCCCGGCATCGCGTACTTCGAAGTGCTGCACGAGCTGCTGCTGATCATCAAGCTGATGGCCGAGGGCGGCATGAGCTACATGCGATACAGCATCTCCAACACCGCTGAGTGGGGCGACCTGCACGTGGGTCCGCAGATCGTCGACGCCCGCGTGAAGGAGAACATGAAGAAGGCGCTCAAGGCCATCCAGGACGGCAGCTTCGCCAAGGAATGGCTGGCCGAGTGCAAGGCGGGCAAGCCCAACTTCAAGCGGATGTACGAGGCGGACAAGAATCACCCGATCGAAGTGGTCGGTCGCGAGCTTCGCAAGATGTTCAGTTGGATGGAAGCCAAGGAAGCCCCCGAGGAGTGAGGCTGATTTTGCCACCGATCAAAGCCCATGGGCGGCCCCAATCTTTGGCGCGGCTGCCTGTGGGCTTTGTATTTTCAGGACATGGGAACGGGGAACCGGGAACCGGGAATCAGGACCAAGGGAAAGACGGCTTTGCCCGGTTCCTGGTTCCCGACTCCCGGTTCCCACCCTGACGCCGGCTACGCCATGTGGAACGTGCTCGACATCCTGGGCCCGGTGTTTCTGATCATCGCCCTGGGCGCCGCCCTGCGAAAGAGCGGTTTCATGTCCGGCGAGATGCTTATCCAGGCCAACCGCCTGGTGTACTGGGTGGGCCTGCCGATCGTCTTGTTCCAGGGCATCGCCAAGCGGTCGTTCTCCGCTGAGGCGGCCGGCCCGCTCCTGGTCGGCGCCGGCGGCATGCTCGCCTGTGCCGCCGCGGCGATGGTGCTGGCGATCGCCATGCGCATGGACCGGCGAATGCTCGGTTCGTTCGTACACGTCGCGTTCCGCGGAAACCTGGCGTACGTGGGGCTGGCCGTGATCGCCAGCGCCTTTCCCCGAACCGCCGCCGGCGAGAACCCCGTCGCGGGCACGGCCGCTCTGGTCATGAGCGCCCTGATGCTCTTCTACAACGTGCTGGCAGTGATCGTGCTGTCGGCGGGGCGGCACAAGAACATGGGCGCCACGCTCAAGCACATGCTCGTGCAGATCGCCATCAACCCGCTGATCCTGGCGTGCGTGGCCGGGGCGATAGTGGCGCTGGTGCATGAACACGCCGGCCTGGCCGTTCCGCGCGTCATCGACAAGACTCTGACCAGCACGGGGGTCTTCGCCTCGCCGCTGGCGCTGCTGTGCGTCGGCGGGGCTCTGGTCTCGACGCCCCTTCGCGGACGCATCATTCCGGCCACCCTGGCCGCGGGCATCAAGGTCGGCGTCGGAACAGCCGTCGGAGTGCTGTTGGCCGGCGCGCTGGGCCTCAACGCCGATCAGCGAGCGGTGGCGCTGATCTTCCTGGCCTGCCCGACAGCCGTGGCGACGTATGTGTTGACCGAACAGCTTGACGGCGACGGTCCGCTCTCGGCGGCGGGAATCGTCATCAGCACGCTGATGTCGGCAGTGTCACTGGCGATTGTCGTCGCGATGATATAGGCGCGTTGGAAGAAAGAAACAACCGACGACGAGGACGAGGACGACGACGAGGACGATCTGTATTTGTCGCCGCTAATCGCTTGAGAATAGTTGGACTAACTTGGTCAGCATCGAAACGATTCGCAACAGCATCATCTTTCCTTCTTTAACCCGCCCGAGTGGACAACATCGGATTGCTACCAAAGAATCCAGGCACGCGGAGCATTCGGTAGCAGAACCGCGGGCATCGTCGAAGAACTTTGATCGAGTCTGCTTCTGACGCTTGCCATTACCCTCGGCCGTGTTGAGCAAGATAGATAGACTGGCTCGGTCAATATGGTCTTTAATGTGCCGGCCGCGGTACCTGTTCTTCTTGTCCAATTCGTCAATCAGATCCTGAGTCC
This sequence comes from Planctomycetaceae bacterium, assembly GCA_039680605.1. Lineage (NCBI taxonomy): Bacteria > Pseudomonadati > Planctomycetota > Planctomycetia > Planctomycetales > Planctomycetaceae > Planctomycetaceae bacterium. The sequence goes on from JBDKTA010000033.1 coordinate 74,426, forward strand.
AGGCACAATAGCGCAGGGCCAACTGATACACATCCAGCTTCTCGTGATCGAGTTTCACGTCCAGATTCGGAATATGCTCAGCGCTTGTTGTCATCATCGCTGCCCACAATCACGTCGTTTTCGTCCTCGTCGTCGTCGTCGTCCTCGTCGTCGGTTTTGTCTTCGCCAAGGCCTACGGTCCTTTCTTGAGCTCCTGATAGAAGAAGTCCTCGGCCTCTTTGAACCGTTGCATCGCTTTGGCGACGGTTTCGCGCACCTGTTTGACTTGCGGGTCGTCGGCCGGGGCGCCTTTGGGGTGCTGTTTGAGCAGGGCGGCGAGCTTGGCGGCGGCCTGGTCGAGTTCGCCGGCGCCGGCGGCGAAGGCGCGGGCGGCGTCATAGAAGTTCTGCCGGGCCAGTTCGTCCTTGTCGGGCTTATGGAAGAGCCGCCAGGGATTGCGGCGGACTTCCTCGCCGGCGATCTTCAGGCTCGTCGACATGCGGGCGAGATTGTCGACGATCTCGTTGACGTTGTCTGAATTGGAATCGACGATCTTGCGCGTCTGCCCCGAGACCGCCGTGAAGTCGCCCGTGATCTTCGTCAGGTCTTCCGAAGCCTTGCGGACCGACGTCAGGATCGCGCCGAGGTCCTTCTTGGACAGCGCCTCGATCGAGGCCGTCATCTGCGCCAGCGAGGCGGCGGCGTCATGAATGTTGGCCATGGTCGATCCCTTCTTCTTGGGATCGGTCTCGGGAAGAATGTTGGTGGTGATGCGCGTGAGGTCCGTGGCGGCGCTGTTGATGTGCGTGACGGCGTCCTTGGTCTGTCCCATGACGCTCTGCTTATCGGCCGGGTCGAGTTCGCGCTGCAGCGAGTGGGCGATCTTTCGCACGTCGGCGGTGGCGGCCTCGATGTTGCTCATGGCCTTATCGAGCAGCCCCTTGACCTCGACGGGATGATTGGCGTCGGCCAGGGGAGCCGCGTCGCTGCCGCGGTCGGTGATGACCAGCGGCGGCTGACCGACCAGCACGGTGGGCACCATGGCCGTTCCGTCGGCATGTACCATGCGGTCCTTGTTCCACACGTCGACGAAATAGAGCGTTCGCTTCTGCTCGGGGTGGTACTCGATGCGCGAGACGGTCCCGATGGTCTCGTCGTTGATCTTGGCCTGGCTGCCGACGATCAGCCCGACGCTGCCGGCCGAGACGTCGGCGTAGAACACCGACTGCCCCGCCGGCTCGACGAACATGCTGCCGGCGCCGAGCCACATCAGGATGCCCACCAGCGCCGCCATCGCCGCCAACACAAACAGCCCGGCGATCAGTTCATTATGTTTCTTGGCTGGCATTACGCTCTCCTCGGTCTCACGCGCCGCCCAGACGCAGGATGTCTTGTTCGTATTCCTCGCCCATCCGCCGGTCCGTGATGGGGCCTTGATGGTCCCCGCGGAGGAACTGGCGGATCAGGTCGTTATCGTGCTCGCCGTTGGGCCTGGCGTCGCGGATCGCCTCGAACTCGCCCCGCGTGCCGACCTTGAGCATGCGGCCGTTGTCGAGCAGCGCCATGCGGTCGGCGACCCTGAAGGCCGAGTCCATCTCATGCGTGACGACGACGCTGGTGACGCCCAGTTTCTGCGCCAGGTCCATCATCAAGTGGTCGATCTCGGCGCTGGTGACCGGGTCGAGCCCGGCGGAGGGTTCGTCGTAGAACAGAATTTCCGGGTCCAAAGCGATGGCCCGCGCCAGACCGGCGCGCTTCTTCATGCCCCCCGAAAGCTGCGAGGGCATCAGGTCGACCGCCTTGCGCAGGCCCACCAGCTCGAGCTTGATGTGAACCATGATCTCGATGGTTTCCTCGTCGAGGTCGGTGTGCTCGCGCAGGGGCAGGGCCACGTTCTCGCCGATGGTCATCGAGTTCAGCAGGGCCCCGGACTGAAACAGGATCCCGAACCGCAGACGCAGGGCGTCCATCTGCTCCTCGCCCAGTTGCGCCACGTGGCTGCCGAATAGCTCGACGCGCCCGCTGTCGGGCGTGGCCGAACCGATGATGTTCCGCAGCAGCGTGCTCTTGCCGCAACCGGAAGGCCCCATGACGACCATCGTCTCGCCGGCGAAAACCTCCAGGTTCACCCCGCGCAGCACCGTGCGGCTGCCGAAGCTGCAAACCAGGCCGCTGATCCGGATCAGCGGCGGCGGGCTGTCGTGAGGGGCCGGTTCCATTAGCTCATCCATTGCGGATTTCGGATTGCGGATTATCTACGGCGCAACTTACCGGGTGCCATGGCGGTCGTTTTATAGCCGCCATGTCCCCGACCGCACCGGGCATGGCGGCTGAGGAACGGCCGCCATGGCACCCAAGGACCTAATCCGCAATCCGAAATCAAAAATCCAAATCACCATCCGTACATATAAAAGACCATCGTGAACACGCACGCCGAGCCGATGATCGCCACGATCGACTTGACGACGGTGTTCGTCGTCGCGCGCCCGACGCCCTCGGCGCCGCCGCTGACCTTGAGCCCTTCGTAGCAGGCGATCAGGCTGATCAGCAGGCCGAAAACCGCCGCCATGATCAGCCCGGCCCAGAGGTCGTGGTACTGCAGCGTGTCGTGCATCGTCTTCCAGTAGGTGGCATAGGCGGCCGAAGGCAGCACCAGTCGGGCGGCGGCGTATCCGCCCAGGGCGATCATGATGTCGGCCATGATCGTCAGCAGCACCATCGCCACGAACGTCGCGAGGATGCGCGGGACGACCAGGAACCGGATCGGGTTGAGCGCCATCGCGCGGAGGGCCTCGATCTCCTCCGAGACCACCATGGTGCCCAGTTCGGCGGCGATGGACGCCCCGCCGAACCCGCTGATGACCACGCCGGTGATGATGGGGCCCAGGAAGCGGAACCCCGCCACGCCGATCACGCTGGCGATCTTGTCCAGTTGCCCCCACGGTTGCAGCGGCGGGGCCATCTGCAGCGACAGGATCACCCCGATGAACCCCTGCACCAGCAGCACGATGGGAATGCTCCGGGCCCCCACGCGCACCAGTTGACCCGCCGCGGCGCCGTAGCTGAAGGGCTGCTTGGCCGACACCAGCCCGCGCGCCATCGCCACGGCGCTTTCCAGCAGCAACAACGCCATGCCGCCGGCGTAACTGAACCCCGCCAGCACGGCGGCGCCGAGCGATCGCACCGGGTTCTTTCCTGCCGCTGGGGCCATTACGTCGCCAAGGCCTCCTTCACGCCGGGATAGATCTCAAAGACCCGGTCCAGCCGCGTGATCTCGAAAAGGCTCTGCACCCGCTTCTGAAGCCCCGCCAGGCGCACCGGAACCGAAACCTTGCGGCTGCGGCCCAGCAGCTTGACCAGTGATGCGATGCCCGAGGAGTCCATGTGCGGCACGCTGGAAAGGTCCACCACGATGCTTTCGGGCTTGTCCTTGAGCAGGTCCAGCAGGGAGTTCTGGAACTCGCTGCTGCACGAGAGGTCGATCTCCCCTTTGACCGCCACCACGGCGGCCCGCCCTTGCCACCGCACGTCGGCGACGGTCTGTTTTTGCGCGTCCTTCTTCATGAGTTCCCTCCGTTGCCCCCAAGGCGTTTGAGCATGGTCAACACGGTTCCCCCTCCTTCGGCCTTTTCGTAGTCGATCCGGTCCATGTACTGGTGGATGATATGTACACCCAGGCCGCCGGGGCGCACGTCATCAAGGTCCCGAGAGCGAATTCTAGCAGGGGCGACATGCCGTCCCCGGTCTCGCAGGCGAAGTTGCAGCGCCGGCGGCAGACCGTCGCTCAGCAGCGGCATCAGCTCGATCTCGATCAGCCCGTCGGCTCGCCCCCCGTAGGCGTGCTTGATAATGTTGGCCAGCGCCTCGTCCAGGCTCAGGGCGATCTGCCCGGTCGTCTGCTCGTCGATTTTCATCGCCTTGCAGAAGCGCTCGACCGCCGCCCGCGCCACCGGCACGTGCGCCGGCACGGACAGGATCGTCAGGCGAATGGGCTTGTTGGGCGGTATCTTCATCGCCGTCCCGCCGCCGGTTGCGTCAGGGGCGCACGGCTTGGCCCGCCGGGTTGCCCCGCTAACCATTGTCGCCAGCGGGCAACGGCCGCCGCCCGCTGCGGCGCCGGTTCATACACCTCGTATCCGTGCGTCTGACCGGTGATGTCGCGAAGCGCCATGATCGCGAAAAGCCGGATGTCCATCTGGCTGTCGCTGAGGCGGTCGATCAGGAAAGGCACCGCCGCCGGGTTCTTCGTCTTGCCCGCCTCGCGGATGGCCTCGATGCGCACCTGCGGGTCGTCGCTCTGGAACCGAGCCGCCAGGTCTTCCTGAGGGGGCGTGCAGCCTTCGCTGAAGGCCGCCAGCAGCGACGACAGCAGAAGCACTGCGACATTCGATAGGTTCATTCTCATCGGCCGATCCCGTGCCGTAAGAATCCGGCAGTCCGGATGATTATAGGCGATCCGCCCGCCGCTGCAATGACCTGATTGACTCTGCCGCTTGCGGCTTAGCAGTTGTTCGGCCGAGAAACTGCCAAGCCGCAAGCGGCGGCGGAGATATCTCTACAGATCTGCGCCACGAGGGCAGGTCTTCTTGAAGCGGCTGACGGTCTGGTGCGCCAGGCGGGTCGGTTCGGGCAGACGGAAGCGGCTGGCGCGGAGCGTCCAGCGGATCGCCTGCTCCAGCGTGATGCGATGACCGACGGAGATGTAGAGCGGGTTGACGCCGTCGCGGGTGCGCAAGGCCACGCCGACCTTGTTGCCGTCGAAGATCAGTTGCGCGCGGTTGCCCCGCTTGAGGCCGCTCTTGCGATGCTCGCCGCAGAGGCGGCTCTTGGCCACGCCGATGGTCGGCAGATCCAGCAGCAGCCCGACGTGGCTGGCCAGCCCCAGCCCTCGCGGATGGGCAATCCCCTGCCCGTCGCACATCAACAGATCCGGCCGCTGCGGCAACTTCTCGATGGCCGCGATCACGGCAGGAGCCTCGCGAAAACTCAACAGCCCCGGCACGTACGGAAACGTACACGCCCGGACCTCCACAGCCGACGCCAGCGGCGACAGCGTCCGAGCGTCGCACAGCACCGCCACGGCCGCGATCTTTCTGCCATCATCCAGAAATGCGCAATCCGTCCCGGCGATGGTTCGCACAGGGGCGGCCAGCGGCTCGGCGATCACCCGCCGCGCCAGGCGGCGCTGCAGGGCGATGGCTTGCCGGGGCGAGATATTCCAGCGGTGAAAAGACATTTCTATTTAAGACGAACCTGCCGGCCCAGATGTTTTCAGATTGAACTCCCTGCACGATCGCCGCCAAAGGGCAAGAGCCGCGCCGGCAGTTCAGGATTTGAGTTTGAACGTGTCGACGTCGCGGAAGGCGTGGGGCAGGTTGAAGACATCGCTGAAATCTTCCAGGCTGTCCTCGGCGGTCTTCTTCATGAACTGATGCTCGATGAGCAGATAGACCATGCGACCGAAATCGAGGGTCGACTTGATGTTCCACCGCCCCAGCACCAGCGGGGCCAGCATGCCCCATCGCTGGGCGGCCAGGTCGCGCAGCGCCTCGCACATCTGCCGCCCGGTAACGTGGTGCTGCCCCTGCGAGCCGCTTGTTCCGCCATGAACTTTCTCGACGGCCTGTTCGAGCCCTTCGTGCAGAAAGCGAAAGGCTTCGAGCGGGTATCGCCCGTCGGCGAGGATCACGTCGTCCATCGACTTTTTTGGCTCGTCGCTCATTGCTTTCGCGGAAACAGCGGTTGGAAGGCGCCGACTTTCACGTCATCGCCCAGCAGGCCCCAGCGCCCCTGCTCGGCCAGCGTGCCCGCCGCCGGGGCGGCGCCCAACTGCACCAGCCCTGCCGCGGCGGCCTCGGGCATGACCGGCTGGAGGTACAGCAGGATGATCCGGACCGCCTCGGCGCACGACCGCAGGATCGCCGCCAGGGTCTCGCGCCGCGAGGGGTCCTTGGCCAGCTTAAAGGGCTCGGTCACCTCGATGAACCGGTTGGTCGCGGACACGATCGCCTGAATCTTATCCATATACGCGTGGAAGGCGCAGGCTTCCATGAGCCCCTCGGCGGAGGCGGTCATCGCCTCGGCGGCCGCGACGATATCGCCGGCCTCTGCCGGGGGCGTCGCGGGCGGGGGCACCTGGCCGGCGAAATACTTGGCGATCATGTTGACCGTCCGGGACAGCAGGTTGCCCACGCCGTTGGCCAGTTCGGTATTGTACCTTTCGCGGAACTGCTCGAGCGAAAAATCTCCGTCTGCCCCGAAGCCCACCGCCCGCAGCAGGTAATAGCGGTAGACGTCGCGCGAGTACTCGCCGCAGAGGCGGGCGATCTCGTCGCGCGAGATGAAATTGCCCAGCGTCTTGGACATCTTCTGCCCTTCGCTGGTCCACCACCCGTGGGCAAAAACGGATTTGGGCAGCTCAATGTCCAGCGCCATCAGCACGCACGGCCAATACACCGCGTGGAACCACAGGATGTCCTTGCCGATCAGGTGTACGTCGCACGGCCAGAATCGCCCGTTGCGACCGTCGTAGTCGTCGCCGATTTCCGGCAGGCCCAGGGCGGTGTAGTAATTGCTCAGCGCGTCGATCCAGACGTAGACGACGTGCGAGGGGTCGTTGGGCATGTCGATGCCCCAGGGCAGCTTGGCCTTGGATCGCGAGACGCACAGGTCCTCGACGCCCTGGCGCAGCTTGCTGAGCACCTCGTTGCGGCGCGAGTCGGGCTGCACGAACGTCGGATTGGCCTCGATGTGCTCGATCAGCTTGGGCACCCACTTGCCCAGGCGGAAGAAATAGTTCGTCTCGCTGTAGCGCACCAGCGGTTTGCCGTTGATGGCGCTCTTGTACTGGTTGTCGCGGGCGGTCGATTCGGTGACGAACTCCTCCTGCCCTTCGTCGTACCAGCCCTCGTACTTGCCCGGGTAGATCTCGTCCTGGGCGACGAGGCGCGAGATCAGCTCCTGCACGCGCTTCTCGTGGCGCGGCTCGCTGGTGCGGATGAAGTCGTCGTTGGAGATGTTCAGGTCCTGCCAGAGCTGGCGGAACCCGACCACCACCTGGTCGCTCAGCTCGGCGGGGGTCATGTTCTTCTCGGCCGCGGCCTTGACGATCTTGATGCCGTGTTCGTCGGTGCCGGTGAGAAAGAACACGTCGCGTCCCTGGCTGCGGAAGAACCGCGCCAGGACGTCGGCGGCGATAGTCGTGTACGAGTGCCCGATGTGGGGCACGTCGTTGACGTAGTAGATCGGCGTGGTGACGTAGTAGGTCTTGCTCATGGTGACTTGATCGTCGCTAAAGTTCGCCGGAAATCAAGGACAAACAGTCCGTTGCCGCTTGCTTACGTGAGGCGCCGGAGAACCGGCGCCTCACGCGGCAAGGCGGCTGCACTCACTCAATATCTATTTCCAGTTTCCAATTTGCGATTTCCAATTCGCGTCCGGTTTCGCGGCGGTCTTCCAGCGGGAAATTGCAGATCAGAAATTGGCGATGTCGTTATGCCGGCTGCAATTCTTTTCTGCGTTTTTCCAGTTGCCCCTTGAGGCGGTCGAGGACGGCCGAGTGCATCTGGCTGACGCGGCTTTCGGACAGATCGAGGGTCTGCCCGATCTCTTTCATCGTCATCTCTTCGTAGTAGTACAGGACGATGATGAGGCGTTCGGCGCGGCTGAGTCCTCGGGTCAGGAGGTCTTTGATATCCTTGCCCTGGGCGACGTGGAGCGGGTCGTCGCTGCGCTTGTCTTCCAGGACGTCGATCTCGCGCACGTCCTTGCTCGAGTCGGTCTCGAACCACTTGCGGCTGAGCGAAACCTGCCCGACCGTCGCGGCGTCGCGCTTGACCTTGTCGAACTCGCTCATCGAGAGCTTCATGCGCTTGGCCAGTTCAGAGCTGGTGGGCGCGCGACCGAGCGTGGCCTCGAGCTCGCGCGTGGCGAGATTGAGCTTGTGCGCGCGGCTGCGAACCAGGCGCGGGACCCAGTCCATCGACCGCAGTTCGTCGAGAATGGCTCCGCGGATGCGCGGGCTGCAGTACGTCTCGAACTTGACGCCTCGCGCCGGATCGAATGCCGACAGCGCATCCATGAGCCCGAAGATGCCCGCCGAGATCAGGTCGTCGACGTCTACCTCCTCGGGCAACTTGGTGTAGACGCGCTCGGCGGTGTACTTCACCAGCGGCAGGTAATACTCCAGCAACTGGTTGCGCGATTCCTCATCAGAAGTTTTTCTGAATTGCTTCCACCAGTGCTCGAGTTGCTCTGGAGACAACTTCTTCCGTGTTACTGCCGGCATGATAGGCTCCTTCCATCAATGCCCAGGCCGTCCTTGGCCATGCGACTGCTGATGGTATCAGTGCGATGCACGATCATCAAGTCCCTCGATGACATTATCTTAGGAAAATATGACATTTTTTTCGCTGTGCGGAATACCTTACCCATATTGTTTAGACTGTGCATATTATATATGTTGTCCATCTTACGTCAAGCGGTTTTTTACAAAATTTTCACGACTCGTCGTCTCGACGGTCCGCAATGCACCCTTGCTGTCGTCATGGCACACGTGTGTCTCATTTGAGCCACCCCGCCACGCGGCGGAAGAAACCTTCGCGCCCCACGTCTTCCAGGCGCGTGCTGCACAGCGCCCGCGCCACGTCGGCCAAGCAGCGGCTGGCAGCACACTGCGGGTACGCCAGGACGAGCGGTTGTCGCTGCCGCACGGCCTGGGACATCTTCAGATCACTGACGACGTAGCCGCCCTCAGCGACATGCACGTCGAGAAACTGTTTGGCCACGGCGGCGATTCGCGAGCAGGTGGCGTGCCCTTCGGCCGCGTTCCGCGCCTGGTTGGTCACCACCGTCATGGCGCACGCCGCGTTGGCGCGCGTGAGAACTTTGATCAGCGCGTAGGCGTCAGTGACGGCCGTGGGCTCGGGCGTGGTGACGACGACGGCCGTGTCGGCGGCGGCGGCGAAGCTCAGCACCTCCGGTCCGATCCCGGCGCCGCAGTCGATGACGACGACGTCGTTGTCGGCTTCGAGGGCGGAGAGTTCCTCGATGAGTCTGGCGCGGTCGAATGCGCTCAGGTCGGCCAGGCGCGGCAGGCCGCTGGCGCCGGGGACGAACTGCAGCCCGCAGGGCAGATTCATGACCACGTCGGCGAGATGTCCGGCGCCTTCGATGACGCGGGAGAGGTCGCAGGCGGCCTCGACGTCGAGCATGATGTCGAGGTTCGCCAGCGCCAGGTCGGCGTCGACCAGGGCGACGCGGTGGCCGGCGGCGGAGATCAGGATCGCCAGGTTGGCGGCGATGCAGCTCTTGCCCACGCCGCCCTTGCCGCTGGCGACGGCGATGGTGTGCGTGCGGCGCTGCTGCATCAGCGAGCGCAGGCGCTGGGCTTGATCGACCTGCTCGCTCATGAGAGCACCTCGCCCAGGATCATCTGCGCCAGGCGGTCGGCCTTGGCCGGGGCAATGTCGTCGGGCACTTCCTGGCCGAACGTCGTGTAGCTCAGCGGGGCCTTGCTGGCCTCGACCATGTTGAGCACCAGGCCGTACGTGACGGCCTCGTCGAGCTTGGTCAGCGTGAGGCGGTTGGCGCCGATCTGGGCGAACTTCTCCACGGCCCGGCGCGTGGCGGCCTGGTTGCCGGTGGCCGAGGCGACCAGGTGTACCTCGTCGGCCTCGGCGGCGTCCAGAAAGCTGCGCAGCTGCCCCAGGCGGAGCTGGTCGCCGGGGCTGCGACCGGTAGTGTCGATGAGGATGACGTCGGCGGCCGTGGCGGCCTTGATGGTCCGGCGCATTTCCGTTGGGCTCAGGACCGCCTGGATGGGCACCTCGATGATGTCGGCGTAAGTTTTGAGCTGATCGACAGCCGCAATGCGGTAGGTGTCGATCGTGATCAGCGAGACGCTCTTGTGCTGGGCGATTTTAAAGTTGGCGGCGAGCTTGGCGATGGTGGTGGTCTTGCCCACGCCGGTAGGGCCGACAAAGGCGATGACTCTCGGGCCGGCGGCGCTCTCGGCAGGCGGGGCGGTGCGGATGCGCGCGGCGATTCGCTTTCGCAGTTCGGTGCGGACGGCGGATTCATCCTGCATCTGCTGTCCGGTCAGGTCGCGGGCGGTCTGGTCGATCAGTTCCGCGGCCAGCGCCGCCTCGACATCCTGCGCCAGCAGGTGGTCGTGCAATTTCTGCAGCACCAGCGGGCGTTGCGCCGCCGCCGACGCGGGGCGGCGGGCGAGTTGCTCGACGAGGATCTTGATCTCGGCGATCTGCCCTTCGAGCGGACCGGCCGGGGCGGGGGCGTCGCTGGCGTACACGCCGGTCAGGGGCGCCAGGTCTCCGCTGTGCGGAGCGGCGGTGATTTCCCACGCCCGGCGCGAGCCGATGCCCATCCATCCGCCGATGCGGCAGCGGCGCGTCCGCAGGATCACCGCGTCGCGCCCCAGGTCGCCTTTGACAGCCGCCAGAGCCTCGGCCATCGTCGCTGCTTTATAATTCTTCGCGTTCATAATTATCTTCCGTGATCGTCACCGGCTGCACCTGCACGCCGGACACTTCGTCGTATCCCAGAACCACCGCCGCGGGGACCGCCGTCGCCACCGCGCCGGCCAGGGCCTTGCGCAGCATTGGTCGGCACAGCACCACCGGACGGTGCCCCCCCACTCGCAACCGGCTCGCGCCAGCCGAAACCGCCTGGGCGAGAGTCTCGGCCAAAGCCGGCGAGAGCACCCCGCCGCCGCGCCCGAGTTCCTGGGCGGCGGCTTGCTCGGTTTTCTCGTCCAGGCACAGGCACCACAGCGCGCCGTCGGCGGCGCAGTACTGTTGCGACAGCGCCGGGCCCAGTTGGCGACGGATGTAATCGCACGCTTCTTCGATGGGCTCCTCGACCGGTCGCTCGGCCAGGGCTTCGAGGATCGTCTCCAGGTCGCGTACCGAAACGCCCTGGCCCAGCAGATGCTGCAGGGCCTTGTGAATGCGGGCCAGCGGCAGCCTGGCCAGCGTTTCTTTGACCAGCGCCTCGGCGCTGCCGCGGAGGGACTCGACGGTGGCCGCCACCTGCTGACGCGTCAGCAGCGAGGCGGCGTGGATGCGGATCATCTGCCCCAGGTGCGTCATGAGGACGTCGACCGGCTCGATAACCGTGTAGTTGAGCGCCTCGGCCGCGGCGGCCTGGTCGGGCGCGATCCACACCGCCGCCGTGCCGAATGCCGGCTCGATCGTCTGACGCCCCAGCAGTTGGCCGCTCGTCGCCCCTGCCGCCACCGCCAGAAATTGCCCCGGATACAGCATTCCGCCGGCGACGCGGGCGCCGCGGATCTTGACGACGTACTCGTGCGCCCGCAGGCGCATGTCGTCGCGGATGCGAATGGCCGGAACGATCAGCCCCAGCTCCAGCGCCACGTCGCGCCGCAGGGTAGCCAGGCGGTCCAGCAGGTCGCCGTCGCGGCTCTTGTCCGCCAGCGACAGCAGGGCGAAGCCCAGGTCCAGTTCCATCGCCTCGACGGCCAGGAGACCTTTGAGCTCCTTCTCGTCGGCGGCGGGTTTGGAAACGGTGGAGATGCCCGAGGCGCCGGCGATGGGCAGCACCCGCCGGCGCGACAGCAGCAGCGCCAGACCCGCGCACCCGGCCCCCATCAGCAGCAGCGGCACCTTCGGCAGACGCGTCAGCATCAGCGCCGCCAGGAACCCTGCCGTCACCGCCAGGGCAATCGGGCGGGCGATCAACTGTCCGATCACCTGCTCGGCAAAGTTCGTGCGGTCCATGCTCCGCGAGACGATCAGCGCCGCCGCGACGCTGACCAGCAGCGCCGAGATCTGCGCGACCAGTCCGTCGCCAATGGTCAACCGCGTGAACAAATCCAGCGTCTGCTCCCATCCCCAGGAGTACTGGACCATGCCCACGTACAGCCCGCCGCCGATGTTGACCAGCACGATGACCACCGCCGCCACCGCGTCGCCGCGGACGAACTTGGACGCGCCGTCCATCGCGCCGTAGAAGTCGGCCTCGCGGGCGATCTTGCGCCGCCTCTGGTGGGCCTGGGCCTCGTCGATGGTGCCGGCGTTGACGTCGGCATCGATGGCCATCTGCTTTCCGGGCATGGCGTCGAGTACGAACCGGGCGGCCACTTCGCTGATGCGGGCGGCGCCCTTGGTGATCACCACGAACTGCACCACCGCGATAATCGCAAACAAAATCACGCCCACCGCCAGGCTGCCGCTGGTGACGAACTGGCTGAACGACCAGACCACGTGCCCGGCCGCCATGCGGGCGGTCTCGATATCCGCCCCGCCGGCCCCGGCGGTCAGGATCAGCCGCGTCGTGGCGATGTTGAGCACCAGTCGCAGCAGCGTGGCCCCCAGCAGCACCGACGGGAACACGCTGAACTCCAGCGGGCTATGCACGGAGATCGCCGTCATCAGGATGATCGCCGAGAGGGCGATGTTGGCCGAGAGCAGCACGTCCATCAGCAGCGGCGGCAGCGGCACCAGCAGCACCAGCACCATCATGGCGGCGCCGCCGGGCAGCAGCAGCCCGCGATATCGCGCCAGCACCCGCGCCGCGCCGTTCATGGTGTCGTTCAAGTCAGCCATTGCCGCCCTCCCTCACCCGTCGCAGCGACGCCCATCCGCGGCGCTTGCTCATTTCCTTGCGGCGGGCCAGGCGGATCTGTGGATCGCCTTCCATCTTCCGCATGTCGTCGAGGTACTCGCGCCGCGTCATCTTGAGATCCTGGCGGAATTGCCATCGCTGATAGAACAGGTCCACCACCGCCAGCGCCAGCAGCGCCGCCGAGGCGCGCATGGCGATCTTCAGGACCGTCGAGCCGCCCCACGAGGCAATCTCGTCGGTGCTGCCGCCCGGCGGCAGAGCACCCCCCGCGCCCGCCGAGAATAGCGCCGCCCCGGCCATCACGCCGGCGGCTGTGGTCTTGGCCAGACCCAATCCCAGGCGCACGATCGACCGGCGGCCGAATAGCCCGCGCAGACCTTTCATCACGCCCAGGCGCGACAGGTCGAGCTTGAGCGGTTCGCTCGTCATCAGCGGCCCGACCTGCCCCATCCCCGCCCCCACCGCCAGCAGCGCTGCGGCCACGCACAACGCCCCGCCCAACCACAGCACCTCGCCAAGGGCGGGTATCTCCATCGCCGCAGCCGCACTGGGGGCGCCGGCGCCCGCCGAGTGCAGGCACGCGGCGAACATCTCCTTCAGCGCGCCGGTGAGCGGGCCCGCCAGCGCCATCAGCAACATCAAGCTGCCAAAGACGACCACGGCGGAGGAAAGGTCCGCGCTGCGCGCAACCTGTCCGCGCCGCCGGGCCTCCTGCAGCCGCAGGGGCGTCGGCATCTCAGTCCGGGATGTCGTGTCGTCGCTCATTCAAATATCCTGGATGGTTGGATGAATGGATGGTTGATAGTTGCTGCATCCATTCATCCATTCATCCACTCATCCGTTCCTTCCTCACCCGCCGGCGGCGAGCTGCGCGGCTTTGGCGCCGAGCATGTCCGCGCCGCGTTCGATCATGGGCAGCATCAGCGCCAGCCCTCCGGCCAGGGCCACCAGGCCCACCAGCGCCTGGGCGGGCAGGCCGACGGTCAGGAGGTTCAGTTGGGGCATGGTGCGGCCGAGCACGGCCAGCACCGCGCCGATCACCAGCAGCGTCACCACGACCGGGGCGGCGATCTTGATGGCCATGACGAACGACGCCGCCAGGACCGAGAGGGCGATGGTCAGCATTCCCTGCCCGCTGCCGATAGCACCCGGCGCGACGGCGGTGAACGTGCCCATCACCCCGCTGAGCAGCCCGCGGTGTCCGCCGACGGCCAGGAACACCACCACGCCCAGCAGGTACATCAGGCGCGTCAGCGGGTCGCTGCCGCCCTCGCCGGCCTCGGCGTCGGGGTAATACACCTGCCCCAGCGTCAGACCCATCTGTTGGCCGATCAGCGCGGCGGCCACTTCGACTCCCGCCAGCAGCATTCGGGCCGCCAGGCCGATCACCGACCCGATCAGTGCCTCGACGGCCAGGGCGACCAGCCCCGCGCCAAGCGAGGCGGGCATGGCCAGCGGCGCGGCGATCTGCGCCGCGGCGCCCACGGCCAAGGCCACGCACAGCAGGTATCGCAGGCGGGCCGGAAGCACGGAACTGCTGAAGACCGGCGCGATCACGAACAACCCGCCGATGCGGGCCATCAGCAGCGCCAGCGTCCAGCCCCAGATTGTGTACTGCGACAAATCCATCATCCCGTCCCGAACATCACTTTGGCGAAATCGATCAACCGCGTCAGCATCCAGTGCCCGGCCAGTGCGGCCGTCACCGCCACGGCGATCAGCTTGGGCACGAAGGTCAACGCCTGGTCCTGGATCTGCGTGGCGGCCTGCAGCAGGCTCACCACCAGGGCGATCACCAGCGTGGCCACGAGCATGGGCGCGCCGACGACCAGCGTCACCTTCAGGGCCTCGCGGGCCAGATCCATTGCATGGGCGGCGTCCATCGTTTTCCTTACGCGAAACTTTGCATCAGCGTGCCGACGACCAGGTGCCATCCGTCGGCCAGCACAAACAGCAGCAGCTTGAACGGGATCGAGACCATCACCGGCGGCATCATCAGCATGCCCATCGACGTCAGCACCGACGCCACCAGCAGGTCGACCACCAGGAACGGCAGGTACACGCGAAAGCCGATCCAGAAGGCGGTCTTGAGCTCGCTGACGACAAACGCGGCGATCACCGCCGGCGTCGGCACGTCCTTCCACGTCAGCTTGCCCACCCGCGAGGCCTCGGCCTGTTTGGCGTCCAGGAACAGCACCACGTCGTTCTGGCTGCGGGCGGCCTCGATCTGGCGGATCATGAACGTCCGCACCGGCGCCGCGCCGGCGGCCAGGGCGGCCTCGCCCTGCGCCCTGCCGGCCAGGTACGGTTCGATGCCATCGCGATAGACCGCCGAGTACACCGGCGCCATGACCACCACCGTCATCAGCAGCGACAGACCGAAGAGCACCTGGTTGGGCGGCAGTTGGTTGGTCGCCAGCGCCTGTCGCAGCAGCCCCAGCACCACGACGATCCGCGTAAAGCAGGTCATCAGGATCGCCACGGCCGGAGCGACCGACAGCACCGTCACCAGGGCGACCCACTTGAGGGCGTTGCCCGCATCCTGCGGGCTCGACAGGCTCGGGAGGGTAACGCCGCTGGCGGGTGCGGTCGCTGCGTGCGGCGTCGCGGGCGGCGCGGCAGGCGCCGACTGCGGCGCAAACAGCGCCCCGGCCAGCACCACCACCGCCAGAATGTTCGTCTTTAAGGTCATTTCGATTCAGCGGGTTTTTCTGCCACCGTCTGCGTCGTCGCGGTTCCCAGCAGCGCCGCCACTTCATCCGGGTCTGTCACTTCCGACAGCGTGGTCATCTGCTCGGGCCCAATGCCCACCAGCACCAGGCGGCGGCCCATGCGAACCAGGATCACCTGGTGGCGGTACGTCACGCCGCGGCGGCCGACGATCTCGATGACCGCGCCGCCGCGCCCGCCGACCCTGGGCCCACCCATGCGTTTCATGACCGAGCGAATGATCAGGATCAGCGCGATCACCACCGCCAGCGCCCCTGCCGTCCGCAGCAGGTCCCACTCCGTCGCCGGGGCGGCGCTGTTGCCGATAGGACGGTCCTCGATCGACTGCAGCGGGCGGGTGGAAACGTCGGCTGTCGCCGGGGCGCTCTGGGCGACTGCGGGAGCGACCACGGCAAGAAGGATGATCGCTGCAGCGACGATCAGGGACATGGCGGCTGAGAAACGGCCGTCATGGCACCCCGCCGGTAGCACGGGCATCTTGCCCGTGAGTCGCATGGGCGTCTCGCCCATGCCCCGTGTCGCGGACGTCCCGTCCGCGCGTGTCGCGGGCGTCTCGCCCGCGTCTTGTTGTTTCTCTGATCTCTTCATGTCGTTCTCACGCCGTCTATCCGCACGCCCAGGCGGTCTTGCACGCTCACCAGCGACCCGACGGCCATCGGCTGCCCTTCGCAGCAGATCTCGACCGCTCCCGTCGCGGCGGTATCGAGCGTGATGATCGATCCTTCCGCCAGGCGCCGCAGCGCGGCGGCATCGGTCCACGCCCCGCCCAGGTCGATGCGCATAGCCGTTTGCGATTCAAGCGTCTTCATGGCAGCGTCTCCCCGGCCGGTCGCCGGGCCGCGTAGGCTTCGTCATCCGCGGCCGCGGCTATCGCCGCGTCGCGCAGGCGTTGCTGCCTGCGGCGGCGGTCAGCCAGCGCCCGGGCGGTCCGCACCAGCAGGACGGCGTCGAGAAGCTTCTTGCGGCTGCGGACCAGCGAGCTCTCGCCGCTGCGGGCCTGCTGTTGCAGCGCGCCCGTTTGGGCACGAATCTCGCTTACGCTGGCGCGGTATCCCGCCGGCACGCCTGCGCCGGCGCCGGACAGCAGGCTTCGCCGCGCTGCGGCGTCCTGTTCTTCCAGCGAGGCATCGAGATCCGTCAGCCGGTTCCGCAGGCACGTCAGGTCGCGGTACGCGCGCGCCAGGACCGCGGCGGCCTCGTCTTGCCCCCGGCGGCGAAACCGCACCAGCATGTCAGCACACTGCGTGCGTCGGTCGATCATCGCGGTACGTTCCTGTTTCTTGCGGCTGGCCGGCGAAGACCAGTTGCTGCAGTTCAGCCGTCGTCTGGGCAAAATCGCATTGCTCACCCACGCCCTGGCGCAGGAAGGCGTCGATCTCATCCTGCGCGGCGATCGCCTCGTCAAAATGCGGATTCGCCCCGGCCTGGTAGACGCCCAGGTTGAGCAGTTCCTCGACCTCGCGGTACAGCCCGACCATCCGCCGCACGCGGGCGGCGGCGGACTGATGTTCTGCTGAAGCCACCTCGCCCATCACGCGCGAGACGCTGGTGACGATGTCGATAGCGGGCCAGTGCCCGCGATTGGCCAGCGTTCGCGTCAGGTGGATGTGCCCGTCAGCCACGGCGCGGACGGCGTCGGCCAGCGGGTCGCCGGCGTCGCCTTCTTCGGCCAACACGGTGTAGAAACCGGTGATGGATCCGGCGGCGGTGCGTCCGCAGCGCTCCATCAGTTGCGGCAGGAGGTTGAAGACGCTGGGCGTGTATCCGCGCACGGTGGCGGGTTCGCCGGCGGCCAGCCCGATCTGCCGCTGGGCGGCGGCCAGGCGCGTCAGCGAGTCCATCACCAGCAGCACGTTGGCGCCGCGGTCACGGAAGTACTCGGCCACCGCCGTGGCGACGGCGCCGGCTTGCACGCGCAGCAGCGGCGGTTCGTCGCTGGTCGATGCCACCACCACGCAGTGCTTCAGGGCGTCGGAGCCCAATTCCTTGTCGACGAACTCGCGCACCTCGCGGCCGCGCTCGCCGATCAGCGCCACCACCGTCACGTCTGCGACGGCGCGCCGGGCGATCATGCCCAACAGCACGCTCTTGCCCACGCCGCTGCCTGAGATAATGCCCATGCGCTGGCCCTGGCCGACGGTGAGCATCGCGTCGATGGCTCGCACGCCGGTGGGCAGCGGCGCGTCGATGCCCCGCCGCGACAGCGGGGCGATGGGCAGCGGCCACAGGCTCTGCGGCATGGCCGCGGCCGGAGCGGCTCTGCCGTCGATGCAGCGCCCCAGACCGTCGAGCACGCGACCAAGCAGGCCTTCGCACACGCCAACGGTCTGCTCAGCGAAGGTGCAATGCACCAGGTCGCCGCGGCGGATCCCCGTCATGGCGCCAGCCGGCATCACCAGCGTGCTGCGCCCGTCGAAGCCGATCACCCGCGCCTCGAGTCCTCCGCCGGCGCAGGCGATCCGGCAGCCGGCGCCCAGCGGCACGGCGAAGTCCGCCACGCTGACCGTCAGCCCGCGCACCGCCTCCACGCGACCGGTGACGTCCACCGGCTCGATGCGGTCCAGGGCTTCGGATTGTCGTTCAAATATCTGCATGCACTTTCGAATCCGCGGCCGCGATGTACTGGCCGGTCATGTTCTGTTGAGGCTCGACAGCGCGACCGAGCAGCGCTTGGGCGACTCGCCGCAGTTGCGTTTCGATGGTCGCGTCGACCGCCCCGCAGCGCGTCAGCACGCGGGCGCCGCCGGCGGCGATGGACTCGTCGCCCTGGAGCCTGACTCGCCCGGCGCGGCCGAGCTCGCGCCACAGGCGCAGTGCTTCCTGCTCCAACGCAGGCAGTTGCGCGGGATTGACGCACACGATGATTTCGTCGCCGTCGCTGGAGCGTTCCATCGCCCGTCGAAGGTTGACCAGCGCCGCGCCGATGTCGACAGCCGCCACCTCGCCCACGATTCGCCGCGCCAGCTCGATAGCGAACAGCAGCAGTTGCTCCTGGCGGTCCTGCAGGGTCTGCGTCTTGGCCGCGACCAATTCGTCCACGATCTTGCCCGCCGCCTGGGCCAGGGCGGACATTCGCAACTGGCTCTTCTGGGCGGCTTGGCGCAGGCCGTGGGCGTATCCTTCGGTCTGCCCTCGCTGGAAACCCTGCTCGTAGGCGCTGCGGTTGTAGTTGGTCTGTGCCGACTCGAGCTGGGCCTGGGCGGCGACGACAATCCGCTGGGCCTCTGCCCGGGCCTGGTCGAGAATCTGCTTGCCCTGGGCCTCGAAGTCCGGCAGGGACAGTTCGGGCGCATCGCCGGCGTCGCAGGCGGCGGCGCGGATGATCCAGGCTGTCTTGGAGGCGCTCATGTGGCGGCGGCCTCCTGTGCTTCGTCGGTCGTGGTGCCGCAGCGGCGCACCGCGCGGGCGACGTGGTCCTGGGCGGCTTCCACTTCGCTGAGGCGCACCGGCGGCAGGGTGTCCATCTGGCGGCGCAGGTCCCGCGTCGCGCGGCTGCCCAGGCAGTGGAAGATCTTCGAGCGAACGACCTGACCTGCCGTGCGCAGCGCTACGGCCAGCACCTGCGGATCGAGCGTCGCCAGGGCGTCGCGGAGTTCGTCGTCGCCGACGAGTCCGAGGTCTTCAAAGGCCAGCAGGTCGCGGCGGATGTTGCGCGCCAGTTGCGGCTGCGATGAGGCGACCAGTTGCATCACCGCCCCGCCGGAGGCGCCGTCGGCGTGAGTAAGGATCTCACGGATGACGGCCTGGCCTTGCCCCTGCGGCGTGTGCAGGGCGTTGAGGCGGTCGGTCAGCGTGGCCAGCACGTCCTGCACGGTGCGTTCGTCGACTGCCGGCGGACGCGCCAGGTGCATCACCACCTGTCGGGCGACGGGCCCGTCGAGCGCCGCCAGGACGGCCGCCGCCCGCCGCGGACTCATGCGCGACAGCACGATGGCGATGGTCTGCGTCTGCTCCGAGGCCAGAACCCACAGCAGATCGTCGTCGGCCAGACGCTCCAGACGGCGAATGGCGCCGTCGTCGGCCGAACCATGCTCTGCGGGCGATGGGGGCTGTTCGCTCGCGCTGGCTGCTTTGGGGCGGCGCCGTCGGCGGCGCAGCACGGCCACGGCGCAGCCGGCGCCGGCCAACACGAGCGCCGCCGAGGCGGCGATGGCCCAGGCGCCGCGACGCGGCTGAGAGTGGCCGACAAACGCCGCGGCGAGCGCTTCGTCCGACAAGGCGTCAGTGTAGGAATCAACCATGACGGCCCGGGCGTCGGCGCCGATGATGCGTGCCGCGGCCGCGGCGATGCGGGCGAGTTCGTCGCGCGTGACCTGCTGGAGATCGAGATTGCGTGTGCGGGCGATGGTCTCAAAGTAGCTCCGCGGCGCCAGCAGCGACGCGGCGGTGCATGACTCGCCCTCGGGCGCCACCTGAACCGTGACGGTCAGACCGGGGACATAGGTCAAGGCCCCGGCGATGCGCTGCTGCCAGTAGTCGCTCACGCGGGCGCGATTGGCCAGGCGGTCTTCCTGCATGAGCGTCTCGTCGCCGGCCGCGTAGCTGCGCCCGCGCTGGTCGATGATTCGGACGGCGGCGCGATCGAGCCCGGCGATGCTTCCGGACAACAGGTCGGCGATGGCGTTGACGAGCTGCGCTGTCATGCGCGACTGGGCCCGCATGCGCAGATTGACCGCCGCGGTGGCCGAGACGGACGGCTGACCGATCTTACCCGGCTGGGCGGGCTCGAAGAGAACCTCCGCAAACTCGACGTCGGGGAACTGCCCGATCAGGCGTGCGAGCCGGTCGGCCTTGGCGGCCGCCGCTCGCTGGGCGCGCTGCGACTCCGAGAGCCAGATGTCTTCCTGGGCGGTGGCGGCCTGGGCGGCCAGGTCCTGCGGGGTCAGCGAGGCGTCGATGAGAATTTTCCGCGCCGCGGCGAGCGAGTCGGGATGCACGAGCAACCGCCCGCCGACGATCTGACACTCGATGCCCCCTCCGGCAAGCATGCCCGCGGCGTTCTTGACGTGCTCGGCTGGCAGAGGCTGGGCGAAGACGGCTTTGCGTTGCGGGGCGGCGTCGCTGGCCATCAGCCAGATGCCCCCCGCCACGGCCAGCACCGCCAGCGCAGCGGCAGCGCCCTGCCAGATGCGTCCGGTGACCGACGCCTGGGCCTTGAGCCTCAACCAGAGCTTGTGAAACACCTTCACTGGGCGGTCCTCCATGACCGCTGTACTGGGTGGCACAGCCTTTCAAGGCTGTGATCGTCACAGGCTGGAAAGCCTGTGCCACCGCTCGATCATCCTTGACAGAGCGTTACGTCGCCGGCGATGTCGAAAGCCGCTGGCGAATCTGCCCGAGCTTCATGCCCTGGGCTTTCAACTTTTCAATCGAATCCAACCGCTCGAACGCCGACTCGTCATAGAGCCGGTGCCCGCCGCGGGTCCAGCCGCATTCCTGCAGCAGCCCCATGGCGGTGTAGTTGTGAATCGTCTGACGGCTGGCGCCGAGATAGTCCGCCAGTTCGCTGATGCGATACACCTTGGGCGGCCGCCGCCGTCCGTCGCACCGCGTCGCAGTCACCGCGCCGGCGTCAGAGGCCGCGTCGCCCGAGGAGCTACCGGCAGGCGTCTGCGGATTTGTGTCTATCGCATCCATAAAAGTCTCAAGTGCCAACCTCGCGTCGACCGGCTACCGCTTTTTACGCTTTGCAAAATGTATAGTGGCCGCGGTGAAGCAGCAACCCAAAAATCTTTAGAAAATCTGAAAAAATGTTCCCGGCGACTTGCCTCCTGCCGGTGCGCCCCGATTTGGCGGGGGGATATTAGCCGCTGAGGTCGCAGGGGACGCTGAGGTGAGAGACAGAAATGGAATGATGGAATATTGGAATATTGGAATATTGGAATGTTGGGGTACCGAACCCATCCGGAAGCCGTGTGGCATGGCGACGCGTTGTTCAGCGGGTCGCCGTGGACGTGCGCCAACCCTTCATGGCGACCTACGAAGAACAGAAACGTGTGTCGCCATGCCACCCGCCGGTTATTCCATCATTCCATCATTCCTTGCCGGTTTTCCTCAGCGTCCTCAGCGACCTCAGCGGCTAAGTCACCCCTGCCGAAAGAAAAACGCGATGTCGCCATGGCGGCCGTTTTCTCGGTACAATGTTGCCCATGCACTGCCTTCGTTTGACCATCGTGATTGCCTTCGCCGCGGCGGCGGGTCTGGGCGGATGCCGAAAGGCGCCCTCCCCCCCTTCCGCTCCAACGGCCGTGTCACGCCCGGCGGCGTCAAATCCGCAGCCTGCCCGGCCCGTGTCGGGCAACAGGGGCGGAAAGCCGCCGGCAGCGTTGCAGGCCAAGAGGGTCTCAGGTCCGTCCCCTGCTACCGCCCCCGCTACGCGGGGGGTGCAAGCGGCACGGATTTCAGCGGGCAAGCAGGAGTATCTGCCCCTGCCCAAGGCGGCCACGACCCGGGCCGCATCGGGTCCCAGCGTCGATCTTGATATTGCCGAGGGTGACGCGGCACTGGCGGCAGGAAACTTGCGCGGGGCCGAAGCGGCGTTCCGGCGAATGCTCGAGCGCCATCCCGACGACTATGACGCCCTGTGCGGCCTGGCGACGACGCTGACGGCAGGGGGCGACAATCTGCCGGCGATGTTGACGTACCGGCGCATTGTGGCCCTGCGCGAGAACGACCGCACGGCGAGGTTTAACCTGGCGGTGGCGCTGTCGCGTCTGGAGCGTTTCGACGAAGCCCGGCAGGAGTTCCTCCTCCTGCTGCGGCAGAACGCCGACGACGTGCGGGCTCGCTACAACCTGGGGATGATCCTGGCGGCCCAGGGCAAGCTCGACGAGGCCCGCCATCATCTTCAGGGCGTCGTCAGCCGCACCGACTCGCTTCCGTCAGCGTATGCGATCCTCGGCCAGGTGCTGACCGATCTGGGCGACAGCGAGGGCGCGATGGAGGCCTACGGCAAGGCCGCCTCGCTCCAAGGCGACGACATCGACACCTGGAAGAACTACGCCGTCGCCGCCCAGGCCGCCGGCAGCTACGGGCGGGCGATCATGGCCGCGTCGCGCGTGACGAGGCTGAACTCCTCCGACCCCGCCGCCTGGGCGTACCTGGGCGACCTGCACATGACCGTGTACCAATCGACGCAGAAAGAACACTTTCTGATCCAGGCCCGCCAGGCGTGGACGCGGTCGCTATCGCTCAACAGCGACCAGCAAAACGTGCGGGCAAAACTGCAAGCCGCCCCGCGACCCAAGGAGCCGTAACCTCATGCTTGATCTGAAAACTTTCGCCAAGACCGTCCGCATCAGCGATGGCGCCTGGGGCACCGAGCTTCAGAACGCCAGTCTCGAAGCCGGCGCCTCGCCCGAACTGCTGAACGTCGAGAACCCCGCCGCCGTCGCGGCGGTCGCACGCGCCTACGTGCAGGCCGGCTCTGACGTCATCCTCACCAATACCTTCGGCGCCAACCGCTTCATCCTGGCCGGACACGGTCTGGGCGAGCGCACCGGCGAACTGGCCCGCGCGGGCGCGGAGATCAGCCGCCGCGAAGCCGGCGCCCGCGTCAAGGTCTTCGCCTCGATGGGACCCACCGGCAAGATCGTCATGATGCAAGAGGCGCCCGAGGCCGACATCTCGGCGGCCTTCGCCGAAGCGGCCGTTGCGCTGGCCGAGGGCGGCGTCGACGCGATCCTGCTCGAGAGTTTCGCCCAACTCGACGAGATGGCCCTGGCCCTTCGCGCCGTGCGCGGGGCGGTGGACCTGCCCGTGGTGGCGTCGATGACCTTCGCCTCCGGCCCCGACGGAACCTCCACGATGATGGGCAATTCACCGGGCGATCTGGCCGCGCTGGCCGCCGAGTGCGGCGCCGCGGCCGTTGGCGCCAATTGCGGCGCCGGTCCGGAAGGATTTCTCAAGGTCGCCCGGCTCTTTCGCGCAGCCGGCGACCTGCCGATTTGGATCAAGCCCAACGCCGGACTGCCCCAGCGCGGACCCGATGGCAAGACCTTCTTCCCGATGAATCCTCAGGATTTCGCAGCCGCCGCCGCGGGGCTGATCGAAGCGGGCGCCAATTTCCTGGGCGGCTGCTGCGGAACCACCCCGCGGCACATAGCGGCGGTGAGAAAAGTGGTGAGTTGTGAGTTGTGAGTTTTTCACTCACCACCCACCACTCACCACTCACCACTGGTCTCTTTCACTCACCACTCACCACTGGTCTTCTTGTCCAGCGGCCAGATCGGGCGCTTGAGGTGCTTGAAGGGCAGGCGGTCGAGGCGCAGGTCGGTGAAGCCCGGGCTCAGGGCCATCAGTCCCAGCGGGGCGTTGTCGCGCACGTCGGGCCAGAGATAGCCCTGCTTGACAACCGCGATCTTCTTCTTGAAGACGTCCACGCCCATCTTCTCAAAGTACCAGACCATCACGAACGGCCAGCGATCGCTCTGCAGCACGACCTCGACGCCGCCGATCTCCACCAGCGCCCGCGGACCCGAGGCGCCGCTGTCGGTCACCAGGCGGATAATCTTCGCGCGGGTCGCCAGGGGCTTGCAGAACGTGTCGTCCAGCTTGCCGCCGATCACCAGGGCGATCTCCTTGCCCTCGCCGGCCGCGAAGCATGCCTGCACTGCCGCCGGGTCTGTGATCCCGCCGACGATGGCGTCTTTGACGCCCAGGGCGATCAGACGCTGGAGGATGATGGTGCTGTCGCCGCCGCCGCCGGCGGTGGGATTGTCGCCGCTGTCGGAGATGAAGACCGGCGCCTGCGGCGCCGCCAGGGCTGCCGCAATCGTCTCGTCCACATCCGCCACCGGCACGTCCGGACCGAACTGCTCGCGGCGCGACCAGATCTCCCGCGCCAGGCCCGCCGCCTCGCGCTTCACGGCCGCCGCGTCCGTGCCGCTGACGAGCACGCTGACGCCCGTGTCAGGGCTGTCGGTCCAGGCACAGCCGATGAGGATCGACGAGGTCAGGATTCCGGGCACCCGGTCGATTTCCTCCAGCCGCGCATATAGCGACCGGGCCGGTTCGACTTCCGTCACCGCCCACTCGCCCGCCAGCAGCAGCGGCAGCTTGATCAGTTCGGTCACCGGGCGCACGTTCTGGCCAAGGCAGTGCTGCATCAGATCCACGGCACGCTGGGTCGTTTCTGCGCAGTCTCGATGGGGGGCGGTGCGATACGCAGTGAGGAAGTCGCAGGCATGTACGAACCGCGGCGAAAGGTTACCGTGAAGGTCCAGCGTGCCGCAGATGAAGACCTCATCGCCGGTTACGGCACGGATGCGGTGCAGCAGTTCGCCTTCGCCGTCGCCGATCTCTTCCACCTCCATCGCCCCGTGAAGCCCCAGGAACAGCGCGTCCAGCGGCATGGCGGCGGCGATCTT
Source organism: Planctomycetaceae bacterium (assembly GCA_039680605.1). Classification (NCBI taxonomy): domain Bacteria; kingdom Pseudomonadati; phylum Planctomycetota; class Planctomycetia; order Planctomycetales; family Planctomycetaceae; species Planctomycetaceae bacterium. Next base: position 99,106 of record JBDKTA010000033.1, read on the forward strand.
CTCGACCATCTCGCCGGCGATGCGATCGAACGCGTCGCGCGTGATGCGCCCAGACGGGCCCGCCGAGGCGAACATCAACTGCTTCACGTCGTGGCCGTCGGCCAGAATCTGCCGCCAGGCGGCATCTTTAACCTCGCCTCCCCGGGCAACGCCGAAGTCTTCGTACCGCGTCGGCATCGTCGAGAAGGTATTGGTCTCATGAGACCAGCCCGCCGTGGCTATTCGCATAGTAAGCTCCGGAGTCGACTGCGGTAGCATGGGCACCTGCCTGCCGGCAGGCAGGTCTTGCCCATGAGTAGCACGGGCGTCTCGCCCGTGCAAACCGGGACATGGCCGAGACGGCCATGCTACTCACGGGCGGGACGCCCGTGCTACGGGGTCATTCTATCCGTGGTCGCCCGCAATGCAAAGCTTCGATGAAAACCGGTAAAAATTGGGCGACCCTGTGCCTCTTCCGCCGTGTTGAATAGGGCTTGAACGAGACCTGGCCCGTTCCACCGTCGGGACGTTGGCTTGAGGTCGAGAAACCCTGTTGAGCTATTGGGAAAGATCACATGCAGAGAAACAGACGCTATCCGCTTATCGTTCTGGTTGCAGCTTTGGGTCTGGTCGCTACCGGCTGCGAGCAGCAGTCCGCCAAGATCGACGCCGGCGACGCCAAGGCGCCCGTTGATACGCCCGCTGTGGTTGTCAAACCGGCGCCTGCCGAAAAGCCCGCTCCCGCCGTCAAGAACGGCGCTGCGGCCAAACGCCCGGCGCAGGCGGTTCTGCCCGAACCGGTCGATAAGGCCGTCCGGACGCTCTATGCCAAGGCCCCCTACCACAAGATCGAAACCGCCCAGTGCGAAGGCCTCGACGTCTACACGGTACACGTGGCGCGGATGGCCACCAAGGTCGTCGTCACCGCCGACGGCGCGATCCTCATGGTCGGCCGCCAGCTTCCGCTCAAGGACCTGCCCAAGGACGTGGCCGAGACCATCACCAAGACCTACGGCGCTTCGACGCTGAAGATCACCAAGGACGACGTTCGCGCCGAGATCACCAAGAGCGGCGAGACGGCCTCGGTCGTCAAGGTCGAGCCCATCCGCACGTTCTATGAAGTACAGGTCATTCGCGCCGACGATGCCAAGAACCACAAAGGCTACATGCGCGTGGATGACAAGGGCAAGATAATGAAGTAATGGGACTGGTTGACCGGTTGACTGGTTGTCGCAATGCACAGCGGGCGGCGAATCTTCGAGACTCGCCGCCCGCTTTGTTTGAACTCAAGGCGTCAATGCGGCGTTAGTTCCGCTTGCGTCGCAGCAGGACAGCCAGGCCGCCGACAACCACCATGGCCATCGTTGCCGGCTCGGGAACGTCACCGACTTGCGCCCGGAGGTGGTAGGTCACGTTTCCTGCCGACGTGACGAACACCAGGTCGGTCGTCTTGAGACCGGTGGTGAACGCCCCGCCAAACCCGATGCTGTATTGGGCGCTTTGGCCGCCGGCAAGCGAAATTGGAATGTCTCCGACGAGGGTGAAGAACCCGCCGTCGGCCGTCGTTGGGTAGGCCGACGTAATACTCAACAGGCTCGCGGCGACGCCGTTATTCCCGATTGTGACCAGCCGGTCGTCACCGGCCTGCCCCACGTCGAGGGTGCCGAAATCGATCGTGTACTCGGTCGCGGGATTGGCAAACAGAACCGGCTCCTCTGCCCACTGATACACTGTGACATTGTCCATCAGAAGTTGGGTGTTGAGTGTGCGGGTCGTTTCCTCGAACCCAATCTGCAGAGTCTGGCCCAAATTTATGCTGTCTGTGCTGACTACAGTTCGCCATGTCCTGTTACCGTTGACTATGTCCCCGGCGGTATCCCAATCAGGAGGGAGAATCTTCGAGGGATCGCTCAGCGGATCAGACGTGTAGGTATTAGTGTTATCCCAATAGAGCGTAACCTTTGTCCATCCGGAACTGGAAAGTTGATCAGACTTCGGTTCTCCCAGGTTGGTCTTGGTAATCCATCCGGTATTGCTGTTCATGAACCCGGCGTAGAATTTATAGCTATACCCTGTATTGCTGAGATAAAACTCGATCTTGTACAGCCTGCTCTCAACGACATACCCCCCCCAAGGATCGTGTATCACCCGGCCCAAGGTATTCGTAATCCCGCCTGAACTGGAAAAGAGCACCGCATCGTTTGTCATGCCGGCGACCCTCTTGATTGAGGGAGTACCTGACGTAGTTGTTGTTGCTACCTGCCATCCATTTGAAAACAGGAGGTGGTTGTCAAGAGTGCCGTTGCCGCTTGGGCTGGAGTAGGAGGTCCCCAGACCTGCGTTCGAAAAGTCCCCGTTGGTCAGGTTCATGTCGACCCAAGCACCGGCACCGGCCGAACTGCAGGCAAAGGCGACGACGGCAACTGCGGTCACAGAGAACGTGAGATGGCGCATTTCTCCTTCTCCTTCCAAACAATCACGTGAACCACTATGCTTCTTGTTCGCCCGGACGGTCCTCTACACCGGCCGGACGCCTCTTCTCAATCTGCACCGGAAAGTATACCGCGCTACGTCATTTTCTCCAAGCAAAAACCAACAAAAGCAGCATTAACCGGGCAAGAAATGTAACTTATGCCTGCACAAAGGCATAGCAGCCTTCATCGAACGCTTGCGACGAAACTTCTGTCGCCGGCTCTACTTCGGCGACAACGCCACGGTTGTCTGGAAATTGTACGGGCACCCGCAGCCGCTGGAGGCCTCGGGCATCAGCAGCAATCCGCATGCCGCCACCATATTCACGTAGCAGCCTGGGCGCACGCCCACGAACTTGTGGAAATCCGCCGTGCTCGTCGTGTCCACCAAGCCCGGATTTCCCGCGCGGTAGAACAGCATATTCTCCGACGCCGAGACCGTGCCGCAGCCGCCGAAACCCGCGCCCCACTTCCACGGTTCGCTGCCGGTCGAACGTTTCTCCCCGCTGCGAAGGTCGTAGGCGAACGGCTCGTCATAAACCCATTTGCCGGTGATGACAGGCGCTCGCAGGAACGCGCTGCAGTGGTGCATCGGCTGGTTGCCCGTCACCGACCAGAGCTTCTTGATCCCGCCGTCGTCGGCGCTGAAGGCCGTCATGCCCGTCATGCTCGCCGCCAGCAGGATTCCCCGCCCCAGGCGAAGCTGCTGGTAGTCGGACAGAGCTTCCTCCCACTGGAATCGTTCCTTTCCGTCAGCCAGATTGAGAACCTTGATCTTGCCCTTGAGCGGCGCCTCGGGCGTTGCCACCGGCGGGGGCGGGCGGCGACCGCGGCGGCTCTTGGCGGCCGCCACTTCCGGAACGCTGACGCGGTCGATGAGGTAGACCTTGTCGGAGCCCAGGGCGATGGCGTTATGCGGGACGACGTCCGCGGCCGAGTAGACCCACTTGACCGCACCGGTCTTCTTGTCGACGCCGAAGATGTACTTGGATTCCTTGGCCAGGCCGATGATCCCCAGCACCTGACCGACCATCGGACCGGTGTAGTCGTCGCCCTCGCTGGCGTAGTCCCAGCCGTGCGCGAGGGTCTTTGGCGAATCGTTCCATGCCACCACCGACCCGACGATCGTATCGCCCTGACTGGCCATGTAGCCCCAGATCAGGTGTTCGGCCGGACCGGCCTTGTCCAGCGCAAGGTGGCGGTTGACAGGGTCGATCGCCTGACCATTGACGGTCATCAGCGCCCGCGCGTTGGCCAGGCGGTAGCTGGCCGTGTTGGCGAACTTGTACGTGCGCTTGTTGACGCTTTTGCCGTCATCGCTGGAATTGAGGATGGCGCCGAAGGTAAAGTCCGTCGGCTTCTCGCCCGTGAGTTTGATCACATCGTTCCAGGCGATCTTGACGCGGGTGGTGCCGGGCAGAGCCGTGGCGGTGACCGCCGGAGCTTTGGCCAGCGGTCCGGACGCGACGCGCGGCTTCGGGTCTTCCGCCGATGCCGGCACAACGATCAGGTGGAAGGCGCCACTTCCATAGAGCCCGTGGCGCTTCTGGGCGGATCGCATGTCGAAGAACAACTCCCAGGCGTCGCCGCGCACGGGCAGGCTTTCAGACTGGGCGTTGGTCACTTTCGTGTCGGGGGCTGTGAGCGTCAGTTCCAGACCGTCGGCGGCAGCGGCGATCTGCACGCTGGCGCCGCCGTCGAGCTCGATCTTTTGCGAAGCCGCAAGCGGAAAGACCGGTTGAGCGGCGGGGATGTGGTAGGTGTTCTTGATCGCCCCGGTGTCGGCGTCGAGGCGCAGGCAGAGGTCGGCGGTGGTGATGTAGACGCTGTCGTCATCGGCGACCATGTTGCCGCCCCAGATGTCCACCACGCGCCGCTGCACCGCCGGCAGCTCGCGCGTCCAGAGCTCGCGGCCGTTGTAGGCGTCGGCGGCGATGATGCTGTGCTGTCCGAGAATGAACATGCGCCCGTTGCTGGTGACCGGGGCCGTGCCGCGCAGGTGGCGGTTCATGATGCGGGCGGGACCGGGCTTGCCGAACCACAGCACCTGCAGAGGCCACTTGACGTTGGCGTCGCCGCTGGAGGCGCTGTTGCCGGCGTCGGCGTACTGGTGGTTCCACTCCGTCGCGCCGGGCAGCTTGCCGCGCACGGCCTTCTGGATGCCCCCGGCCAGCGGGCTTCGCGCCAGCGGGTCGCCCTCGATCCACTGCCCCGTGACGGCCGGCAGGGCGTACGCCGCCCCGCCGTAAGGCCTCAGCACCCGCCCCACCGCCGCGGGTTTGAAGCCGCCCTGTTGAACGACCACGAGATTGGCAAAGTAATCGCCATAGGGAAGATCGCCGGCGGGAACATGATGCACCGCCACGCGCGTGCCGTACAGACCGGCGGCCGAGAGCTTCTCACGAGCGGCGGCGACCTTCTTTTCATCCGGCTCGGCGCAATAGATCATGAGCTTGGACTGATACGCCAATTCAACGGCCAGACTGCCATCGCCGGCGCCGATGAGCAGGCAGTAACCGCTGGTAAGTCTGGAGTCTTTGAGTATCTGCCCGGCCACCGGATCGGCCATGCCCGTCGCCGGTTCCCTCAGGGCCGGCTTTTGTGCCTGACCCGCGCCGCCGGCGCCGAAGCAGTAGATCTTCCCGGCGGTGGTGCTGACGATGAGCTTTCCGTCGGCCACGGCCAGACCGCGGGCCTCGCCCTCGACCGGCGCGCTCCAGTGTACCTTGCCATCCTGGGCGGACAGCACGGTGACGATCTTGTCGCCGCCGGCGACGACCGCGTTGCCCGTCGCGATCAGGCACACGACGTCTTTGACCGGCGCCGACCACTTGGCCGCCAGGCCCGGAACCGCCAGGGCGCTGACTTCCGCATCGCCGCCGGCGTAGACCGCATCCGGCGCCACTGCCGCCACCGTCTTGCCTCGCAGCGAGCCCATCGGCTTGCTCATGTTGGGCGGCCAGATCGTCACCGACGCCGCCCGCGGGCGAAACGCCGGGCTGGCCATGCCGGGGAGGTTCTCGTTGCCCTTGTCGGGCCCCTGACCGGTGACGGCCGCATTGGCCCCCGACATGATCCACGCGAACGCGCCGATGCCTTTGAACGATCCGCCGTTGCGGTCGGTCATGCAGATCGGTCCGCGCCCGGCGGGAAAGATCAGGCTCATCGCCGTCGCGGCCATGTATCCCTGCGGCGTGAAGTCCGCGTTGGGCTGCGTCTTGGAGATCTCGCTGCCGTCGGAGGCCTTCAAAGCCACCAGCCACACGCCGTCCATCGGCCACATGCCTGCCGTGAAGTACACCGTGCCGTCGACGACCACCAACCCGCTGCGCAGCGGCCAGTGCCCGATCATCTGCTCGTTGCCGATAATGCGATGGTCAGCCGGTCCGCCGCGGACTTTCCAGATGCACTTGCCGTCGGCGGCCGACAGGCAATACACCATCCCGTCGTCGCCGGCGACATAGACCTTGCCCTCGACGACCTGCGGGGCGAATCGCACGGGGCCTTCGGTGTAGAACGTCCAGCGCGTCTTGCCGCCGGCCGTCTCGATGGCGCGGACTGTGTGCTCGCTGCTGGAGCCGACGTACATCACGCCGCCGGCGATCACCGGCTGGGCGGCGTAATCAAAATCCATCATCAGGCGCTCGCGCACCGGCTCGGGCCACGCCGGAGCGGGCGCGGCGCCGGCGTGCGTCCACTGAAGATTCAGTCCCGCCGGCAGAACGTCGGCCGTATAACCGCTGTGACCGACATCGCCGCGATACGCCGGCCAATCGGCGGCAGACAGCGGAATGGTTGCGGCCAATAGGAACCAGGAGGCGAGACACACGAGTCGAATACCGGCATGAAAACGCATTACAGCTCCTTTTGGAGTGCGGCAGCCTTAGCTGCCGCTTTCGGAGTTGTTCAGAAACTTCCAAAACGGGCAGTTACGGCTGACAGTCACTAGAGTATAACCCCTCTGGCCTGCCGCAAGGTTGACGATCTTTCGCTATTGCCCGCCGAGGCGGGTTAAGGTATACGGCCATTTGAGAAACTCCAAAAGCGGCAGCTAAGGCTGCCGCACTCCATAGAAGGAGACCGCCATGGACCCCCAATATCGCCACTTTGACGTGCATCCGAAGATCGTTCCTGCCGGCAAGGAATGCACCGTCACCGTCCGCCCGCTGTATCCGCACGCGGCGTTTCCCGTCGACTATAAGTGGGAAGTGATGGCCGTCTCGCGCGAGCGGGTCATCGACCGCACCAGCTATCAAAGCGTCGGCACGCGCCCGGCCGTCACGCTTCACGAAGACGGCTCGTTGAGCTTTCCCTTCCGCTTCGAGGGCGAGCAGGAGCACCGCTTCCGCATCCAGGGCGGCAAGGGCGAGCACACGATCGTCCGCGGCGACTTCAACGTCTACTCTCTCGATGCCGACCTCTACTCCCGCCGCCCGTACAAGGGCGACCTGCACCTGCACACCATCTACAGCGACGGCAAGTGCAGCCCGGCGTACATGGCCGCACGCTGCCGCGAGTTGGGGCTGGACTTCCTGGCCATCACCGACCACCACACCTACCAGGGCTCCGTCGAGGCCATCGCTGCTTATAAGGATGCGCCGGTCGACGTGCGGCTGTACGGCGGCGAAGAAGTCCACCCGCCGGGCAACTGGGTTCACATGGTCAACTTCGGCGGCTCGCAAAGCGTCAACGCACTGATCGGCCAGGACAAGGACGCGTACCTGAAAGCCGTGGCTGAAATTGAAAAGACGCTGCCCGACATGCAAGGCCTCGCCCGACATCAGTACGCCTCGTGCGTGTGGTGCTACCGGCAGATCCAGGCCGGCGGCGGGCTGGCCGTGCTGTGCCATCCGCACTGGAACTACTGGTTCGCCTACAGCGTCTCCGAGCCGGAGCTGGTGCGGCACTTTGCCGACTGGCCCTGCGACGCCCTGGAGCTCATCGGCGGGTACTCGCTCAAGGAAGTCGACTGCAACGTGCTGCAGGTGGCCCGCTGGCGCGACGCCTGCGTCAAGCACGGGCGCGACTTCCCCATCGTCGGCGCCTCCGACGCCCATTCGGCCGACGAGACCGACCACATCCTGGGCTGGTACTACACGATCGTCTTCTCGCCGACGCTCGAGCTGGCCGACCTGGTCGCCTCGATCAAGGCCGGGTATTCGGTAGCCGTCGAGGCGATCCCCGGCCAGACGCCTCGCGTTCACGGAACGTACCGCATGACCAAGTACGCGTACTTCGCACTGAACGAACTGTTCGGCCAGCACGACGAGTACTGCCGCGAGGAAGGCCGCCTGATGCGCGCCTACGCCGCCGGCGACCCCGCCGCCGCAGCCGCCCTGGCCGCGTTGCAAGGCCGCTGCGCCAAATGGCTGGAGGCCTGCCGTCAGTAGCACGGGCGTCTCGCCCGTGTGTGGCATGGGCGTCTCGCCCATGCTCTTGCCGTGTGGCATGGGCGTCCCGCCCATGCTCCCCGATCTGATTTCACGTTCAGAGACACGCACAACGGAGTTGTGCGTGGCACCCATCCGGGGAACGTGGCCGGAACATTTTCCGAACTTTTCCGAGATCGTTAATTGGCATCGCCCGATATACTATGGATGTCGTTTCAAAAGGAGCTGAGGAAATGAAAAGTCCAATCATTGCGTCCGCGGTCTGTCTGTCCCTGGTCCTGGTTCTTTGTTCGCCCGCTTTCTCGGGCACTATCCGTGACGACCGCAGCCAGAGTCAGTATCTCTCGCTGGGCGCCTCGTCGGCCTTCGCCAGCGTGGGAATGTTCGACTACTACAGCGGCTCCTCGCATTACCTCGCCTCGGGAACGCTGATTGCCAATAATTGGGTGCTGACGGCCGCCCACGTGACCTCCGGCGCCACCTCGATGAACTTCGTCATCGGCGGCACGACGTACACCTCCAGCAAGATCGTCACCAACCCCAACTGGACGGGCGACCTCTGGGCCGGATACGACCTGGGGCTGGTGCAGTTGGCTACGCCCGTCACGGGCGTTGCCCCGGCTGCGCGATATACCGGCAAGGGCGAAAAGGGGCAGATAGCGGTCTCGGCCGGATACGGCTTGACGGGCACGGGCCTGACCGGCGCCACAACGCTGGACTACCAGAAGCGGGCGGGAATGAACACGATCGACACCTTCTCCGGACAGCGGCTGATGCTGATGGATTTCGACAATCCGCACACCAGCGCCGATAACGTATACGGCTCGGCGGCCCCGGTGGACCTGGAATACCTCATCGCCCCCGGCGACAGCGGCGGCGGGCTGTTCATCAACGTCAAGGGCCAGTACCAACTCGCCGGCGTTCATTCATTCGGGGCCGCCTGGGACGGCAACGTCAACAGCGACTACGGCGACATTTCCGGCGACATCCGCGTCTCCCAGTTCAACACTTGGATCGACAGCGTCATCGGCGCCGCCACCGGCGGAGGCGGTAAAGGGGGCAAGGGTGGCAAGAGCCGTACCCTCAGCGTCTACGACACCCAGATTCCCGAACCGGCAACCATGGCATTGCTGACCCTGGGCGGCCTGGCGCTGCTGCGCCGCCGCGGAACCCGCGGCTGAGCCTCGAAGAGGCTCCAGGATGCTCAATCCGGCACATGGGTAACACTTTGTACCGGGCACATAGGTAACACTTTTATCCTTCCGCAGGATCGTCCTGGAGCGCGGCGGAAGGTTTTCAACCGTAGAACGTTTGAAACCCGCCGCCTCTGCGAGGCGGGTTGCTTTACTCAAATCCCTTTCCGGAGGCTTACGCCTCCGGCTGAATTCTGGCGTCCCTGCGGGACGCAGAAACTCTCTCGCCGCGACAAGAACTTGGACCGGCCCTCGCTTAGGGCGTGCTTGTATCAGCCGCGCCGAGCCTATAAGATCGTCGCAGTCCCCTAAGGAGACTCTCCGTGAGCCAAAAGCTCGTCAACGCCCTGATCGCCGAGATGGCCAAGATGCAGATCATCGACTGCCACGAGCATCTGCATCCGGAAAAGTCCCGCGTCGATTCGAAGGTCGACGCCTTCACCTTCTTCTCGCACTACACCAGCGGCGACATCCGCGTGGCCAACCTCATCGGCCCGCGCCAGCAGGATCTGCTCAACCACGACATCCCCCTGGCCAAACGCTGGGAGCTCTTCGAGCCGACCTGGAAGCAGATCCGCTACACCTCCTACTCCCGCGCCGCGCTGATCGCCCTGAAGAAGTTTTACAGCGCCGACGACTTCACGGCTGACAATGTCGAGAGCATCTCGGCGGCGATGAACGCGGCCAACACGCCGGGCATCTATCGCCGCGTGCTGCGCGACGCCTGCAACATCAAGACCTCACTGACGCAGTGCGGGCAGTGGGACTTCGGCGGCGACGAGTTGATGACGCCCGTCATGCCGCTGGTCTGGCCGGAGGTCGAGAGCTGGCGCTTCGTCAACCGCCCGCTGTGGGAGCCCGACACCAGCGTCGAGACGCTCGATCAGTACCTCGCGGCCAAGCGCCGCTACGTGGCCGACATGAAGAGCAAGGGCGTCGTCGGCCTCAAGACCGTCGCCCAGCCGTACAAGACGCCCAACCGGGCCGAGGCCTTGGCGGCGTTCGAGAGCCTCAAAAACGGCAGCGTCGAGCGCCTGCCGAACGTTAATCCGCTGCGCGACTACGTCGTCGAGCAGGTGATCGCCATGGCCGCCGAGGCCGACATGGTCGTCTGCGTTCACACGGGCTACTGGGGCGACTTCCGCGACCTGTCGCCCGCGCACATGATCCCGATTTTGCAGCGAAACCCCAACGCGCGGTTCGACATCTACCACGTCGGCTATCCGTATGTGCGCGAGGCGCTGATGCTGGGCAAAGGCTTCCATAATGTGTGGACCAACTTCTGCTGGACGCACATCATCAGCCAGAAGTTCGCCACCGACGCACTCGACGAGGCCGTCGACCTGCTGCCGGCCAACAAGCTGCTGGCCTTCGGCGGCGACTACGGCGGTATCGTCGAGAAAGTCTACGGCCACCTGGTGATGGCACGCGAAGACATAGCGACGGTGCTCGCGCGGCGCATCGAGAACGGACAGTTGAGCGAGTCGGCCGCCATCGACCTGGCCCGCCGCTGGTTCTGCGATAATCCGAAAGAACTCTACCGCCTGAAGAATTAATATGGAGTGCGGCAGCCCTAGCTGCCGCTTTGGAAGTTTTTTGCCACCGGAAGAAAAGCGGCAGCTAAGGCTGCCGCACTCCAAAGGAAGCGACCGCCAATGAAGCTTATACGATTCGCTCTGGCAGTATTCCCGACCGTGCTGCTTTGCAGTCCGGCGTTCTCCGACGACGCCCCGGCGCCCAAACCCAAGTCGAAGTTCGACCTGGTGGCCTCGGCCAAGCTCGCCGCGGGCATGCCCAAGGTCGTCAGCGGGCTGGTGACGCTCGACGGCAAGCCGCTGGCCAACGTGCGCGTGACGGATGGCATCCAGTTCGTCGCCACCGGGGCCGACGGGCGCTATTCCATCGAGATCAAACCCGACGCGAAGATCCCCTACCTGCCCGCCCGCACCGTCAATGTCTGCTGGCCCAGCGGCTGCTGGCCGGTACGCGACCCCAAGACCAAACAGTACCGCTGGTGGACGCGCCTGATGGACATCAAGGACGCCAGGAACGTCAACTTCGAGCTGGCCACGCAGGTCCAGACGCTGCCGGTGTGCATCGGATTCGGCACTGATCCGCACGACTCGATGCGGCGGCCGCACAACAGCGTCTACCCCGACGAGCTCGCCCGCGCGGGCAACCACGTCGCCTGGGCCGTCATGAATGGCGATCTGAGCTACATGACCGAGGAAGGCTGTCAGGCCGACTACGCCGACGTCAAGAAGTACACCGACGAGTTCCCCGTGCCGCTGATGCAGGTCATCGGCAACCACGACCTGGTGCCCTTCGCCGAGGGCGGCTACGACGCCCCGCACGAATTGGCCGGTCAGGGCGCCTTCACCAAGTACCTGGGCCCCACGCGGTGGTCGTTCGATTACGCGGGCATCCACTTCGTGGCGTTCAACTGGCCGATGGTCGACAAGGCCGGCGAGGACTGGCTCTGCGCCGACCTCGACAGCCTGCCCAAGGGCCAGCCCGCCTACCTGTTCATCCACATGTGGGACGCGTTCCTGGGACCCATCGTCCAGAAGCGCCCCGCCGTCAAGCTCGTGCTGGCCGGCCACTCCCACCGCAACATCTTCGCCGGCAAGGAAGGCGAAGCTGAGTTCTGGACCAAGATGAGCCTCTACACGCTGCTGTACGTGGAAAAGGACGACTTCGACATCGTCGACAACTGCGTCTACGAAGGCGCCCGCACCGCCTGGGACGGCTGGTGGAATCACCACGGCGGCAACTGCGCCCTGCATACCGAAAGCGCCGAAGAAGCCGCCGCCCAGCGTGGCAAGCACAGCGAGGCCGTCAGCGTCACGCTCGACTCCAAGACCCAGACCATCGAGCCCCCGGCGGGCAAGACCTACGACCTGCGCATCGGCGCCAAGCCCGCCGGAGCCAAGCCCGCCGCGCGCTGGGGCCTGCGCCTCACCGCCGCCGACGGCAAGACCTACGAGATCACCGCCAGCCCGCAGCGCAAGATGATCAACCTGCTCGGCCGCGAGACCTTCTTCGACCCCAAGCCCACGCCCGGCCTGGCCGGTAAAATCGACCCCAAGGAGCAGGAGTGGACGGAGTTCCGCATCTTCGTCCAGCCGGAAAAGGTCCGCGTGCTGGTCAACAGCCGCCTGCACTACCAGAAATACATCACCCCCGGCGAGCTGAAAAAGATCGAGTTCTTCGCCGAAGACGGCGCCGCCGAGTTCGGCCGAGTGGACGTCTGGCAGCGAACCTACCCCAAGGAATACAAGCCCCGCCCGATGGGAAATAGCGGGTAACGGGTGCCGTGGCGCGCAGGGCCGAAGGCCCGGAGAGCCACGAGTCCCCGGACCTCGACCTTGCGGTCGTGGCTGTCGGGCTGAAGCCCTCCCGCCACGGCACCCCTTGCTCTGACTGATAGCTGACAGCTTCTTCTCGTTCCTGTATGCTACCCCCTACGACCTAAGACCTACGACCTAAGACCTACGACCTAAGACCTAAGGAGCACCCAATGCAACGCGTCTGCTTCATCCTGCACGTTAAGAAAGACCGCCTGGAAGAGTACAAGAAAAAGCACGAGGCCGTGTGGCCGGAGATGCTGGCGGCCCTGAGCGAGACCGGCTGGCACAACTACTCGCTGTTCCTGCGCCCCGACGGGATGCTGATCGGCTACTGCGAGACGCCGGACTTCAAGAAGGCCGTCGAGGGCATGCAGACCAAGGAAGTCAACGCCCGCTGGCAGAAGATGATGGCCCCGTTCTTCGAAGACATCGGCACCGCCGCCGACACCAGCATGGCCCCGCTGACGGAAGTCTTCCACCTCGACTAGCCGGGTTATTAGCCGCTGAGGTCGCTGAGTACGCTGAGGCAGATTGAAGCAGAGACTTTCGTTGACCCAAGTCTTCCTCAGCGTCCTCTGCGACCTCAGCGGCTCTAAGTAACTCTTACAGCGTCACAACCTGGCCGCTGTTGAGCGAATCGATCGCGCCTTGGAGGACGATCTGGGCGGCCAGCCCGTCGGCGCCGCTGCCGTCGATGTCCTCGGGCTTGACGCCGTCTGACACCTGCTGCAGGAACGTGTTGATCCGGCAGGAGAACGTGTCGTCGAAGCCGCGATAGCCGCCGAAAACCGGGTTGGTGTAGACGGTCTTTTCCAGGCTGCCAGCCGGGTACAGCGTGGCCTGGCGCCACATGTCTTCCAGCAGGATTCGCCCGCCCGTGCCGGCCACCTCGCAGCGTTCCATCGGATGGCCGCGCTGGATGTCGTAGCTGCCCGTCAGAGTCCCGACCATCCCGTTGGCGAACTTCATGGTGAAGGTGGCCGTCGACCAGACGGTGCGGCCGGGAGCCTTGGTGGCGAAGCACTGCACGGCCACGATGTCGCCGCAGAAATGCCGCATCACGTCCACCGTGTGCGGGTGCAGCGCCTTGAGGTGGAAGTACGGCGAGCTCTCGGTCGGGTTGAGGATCCACATCGACATGTTGACGAACAGCATGTGCCCCAGCCGCCCCTCGTCCAGCCAGCGCTTCGCCACGCGGGCCGCCGGCGTGAAGCGGTGATTGAAGTCGATCCCGAAGCACTTGCCGGCCTTGCGGGCCGCGTCGACCATCTGCCTCGCCTGGCCGATGTCGTTGCTGATGGGCTTTTCGCACAGCACGTGACAGCCGGCGGCAAAGGCCTCCAGCGTCGGCTGGCAGTGGTCGCTGCCGTACTCGACGCCGCCGGTAGCGACGCTGACGACGTCGGGCTTCAAGGCCGACAGCATCGACGGGGCGTCATAGAAGCCCGGCACGCCCAGGCGCGCCGCGGCACGGTCGGCCCGCTCCTTGATGATATCGCACACGCCGACCAGTTCGGCCAGCGGCGAGGCCTTATGAATATCAGCGTGCATGTTGCCGATATGCCCCATACCAATCACAGCCACTCGCAACGTCTTCTGCGTACTCATGCGTCCAACATCCTTCTTCAGCCACCTGCCAGGCGGCGGCGTCACGCGCCCGCGCGCCGGTACTCTTCGGCAATGAGCGTTTTAACATCAGACAGGTACGCGTTCCACAATTCTCTGCCGCCGGCGGCCGTCGCCGGCGCGGCGGCGAAAGGTCTGTTCCCGGTGTACAGGTCCGCACCCAGGTCGCGGTCCAGACGAACCAGCGGACCGATCAACTCCAGCGAGAGGCTCGTCTCGCCGGTGTCGGCGTGGTCGATCTGGCAGGACGAACTCTTGCCGTAGTGATACGGGTCTGCCGCGATCACTCGCATCGGCAAGGCGCGGGCAGCCGTCAGCTCCGCCGCCACGGCAGGCACCGAGTCGCGCTGATGGCCGCCGCCGTGACCGTTGATCAGCACCAGCAGCTTGGCCGGCACGGACTTGAGGCCGACGATCACATTGCGCAGCGTCGTGCGGTACAGATCCTCGGGCATGTGGTACGTCGAGGCGTGGTCGTGACAGCCGCCCGTGTTCCACCAGAACGCCGGCAGCGCCACCCCGCCGATCTCGCGGCATAGGCGCACCGAAATCTCGATGGCGTGCAGCGTGTCGGTCCCCAGCGGCAGATGCTCGTTGTGCCACTCCAGCGACCCGATGGGCAGATAAAGGATCGCCTTCTGCTCCAGCCGCGCCAGCAACTCCGCCGGCGAAAGATACGGAAAGCGGCACTCGTCGGGCAATCTCGTCAAATGGCTCATCGTCTTTGTCCTCTTCCTCACGGTCGGCCAGAGACAGCATGAACCGCAGAGATCGCAAAGGCCGCAGAGAAAACGAAGGGGCTTGATCTTTGTATCAATTCACCTCTGCGTGCTCTGCGTTCTCCGCGGTGAAATTACTGAATCTAGCGGCGCAGGCGCATCAGGATCCGCAGCACGTACCACAGCAGCAAGGCCACCGAGGCGAACAACTCCAGCGCCGCGCCGACGTACTGGCTCGAGTCGTACTCGCGCAGGATCTTCGACGTGTCGTACAGGATCGACGCCGACGCCAGCACGATCATTCCGCCCGAGAACGCCAGGCCCAGATCGAACCCGAAGATCGCCCCGCAGACGATCAGCCCCATCGCGATGATTCCCCCGACAACCAGGAACGATCGCAGGAAACTGAAGTCTTTGCCGCTGAGCACCGCCACGGCCGTCAGCGCGGCGAACAAGGCCCCCGTCAGCGCTGCCGCCTGATACAGAATCGCATCCGAGCCCGTCATCACCAAGGCGATGGCGATCAGCGGGACGAAGATCACCGCCTCGGCCGCCACGTACAGCGCCAGGCCCAGGTACTGTGCGCCCAGCGACCGGCTGCCAGCCGCGAACGAGCGGGCAATCCACCCCACCAGCACGAACCCGCCCAGGATCATCAGCCAGGCGAAGCGCCCGCTGGCGGCGAACTCCAGCATCGCCTCGGGCAACGCCGTCTGGAACAGCAGGATCTCCAGCAACAGAAACGCCCCCAGCGCCCCGGCCAGGTGGCCGTAAGTACGCCGGATAAACAGCGCCCGATCATCCACCGCCGGCGCCGCCGGCCGCCGCACTGGCATGCCAAATCCTTGTGTCATGGTTGTTCTCCCAGTTAGACCGTCAGGCATTCACGACTTGCCACAGAGATCACAAAGGGCACAAAGGTATGCCGCTTTTGATGAGATCTCTTCGTCTACTTCGTGTTCTCTGTGATCTCTGTGGCAATCTGTTCTTAACGCTAGAAAATGCTATCCCCCGCCCGCAATATAGGCAAGAATAACTGCACAAAGCGATCAAGTGCTTATTGCGGGATGATCAATGGAACTGGTGATCTTCATCGGGATGCAGGGCAGCGGCAAGTCGACGTTCTTCCGCGAGCGGTTTTTCGACACGCACGTGCGCATCAACCTCGACATGCTCCGCACGCGACACCGCGAGAATATCCTCTTCGAAGCCTGCCTGGCGGCCAAGCAGCCGATGGTGATCGACAACACCAATCCCAACCCCGCCGACCGCGCCCGCTACATCCCGGCCGCCAAAGCCGCCGGCTTCCGCGTGATCGGCTACTACTTCGACTCTGATCTGGAATCCTGCCGCGCCCGCAACGAGAGCCGCACCACCAGCAAGGCGATTCCCCTCCAGGGCCTGATCAGCACACACAAGGCGCTCGTGCCGCCGACCGTGGAGGAGGGATTCGATCAACTCTTCTGTGCGAAGATTATCGGCTGGAATGAATTTGAAACGAAGGAGAATCAATGATGGCAATTCTAGCCCAAGAAGGAATGGTGTATCCATGGATTCTACTGGCAGTCCCGGCTTGGGTGCTTGCAGGGCTGCTGTCTCTGGTCGCTCTGGTCGTTTCAATATTGAACCGCCCACGTGCGGGCATCGCGTTGGGCCTGGCCGCCATTGGATTGATGATAATCGTGGAAATTAGTCGCTTACCCGGACATCACTATAGCCTCCACAAACTGTGGTTCTACAACCCGGAAGCTTGGCCAATCTTGTTGATCCTGTACTCTCCCGCCATATTGGGAATCCTCGGTCTGGTGGTTTCACTCCTGCGGAAGAAAAAACGTGCGGCTGGATGCAAGACCCGCGACAATTCTCTTTAGAGTCATCCAGAGGAAACGCTAATGGGCAAGTACAACCCAGCCAAATACGCTCTTGATCTGAAGCAGGTGCCGAAGATTGTCACGGCGCAGGTGCCGGGGCCGCGGTCGCGGGAAATGCATTCGCGGTGTACGAAGCATTTCAAGGGGCTCAGTGAGCAGGTGAAGTTGTTTCCGGTGGCGTTTGAATCCGGGAGCGGGTGCGAGTTGGTGGATGTCGATGGGAATCGGTACATCGATTTCTCGTCGGGGATTTATGTGGCGACCTTGGGGCACTGTCATCCCAAGATCACGGCTGCGGTTGCGAAGTATGCGGGGATGCTGATGAATGCCCATGACTTCACCACTGAGATCAAGACCCGGCTGGTGGAGAAGATGGCGGCTGTTTTGCCGGGGGATTTGAAGGGGTTTCAGTTTTACGACTGCGGGACGGCGGCTGTCGAGGCGGGGCTGCGGATCTGCCGGGCGGCGACGAAAAAACACGAGATGATCTCGTGCTTCTACGACTTTCACGGCAAGACGTACGGCGCGGTGTCGCTGGCGCATATCCGCTCGAGCGTGTACGGGCCCACGCGGGCGCCGGGGTTCCACATGGTCCCGCGGCCGGACCCGTACCGCCCGCACTGGACGAAGGGCGACGGCACGATCGACACCGACCGCTACATCGCCTTCTACGAGGAATACCTCGACCGCGGGACGTGCGGGCAGGCGGCGGCGTTTGTCATCGAGCCGATCCAGGGCTGGGGCGGCTCGGTCATGCCGCCGGACGATTTCCTGCCCAAGCTGCGGGCATTCTGCGACCGCCACAAGCTGATGCTGATGGCCGACGAGGTGCTGACAAGCTGGGCCCGCACGGGCAAGTGGCTCTGCTGCGAGCATTGGGGCGTCGTGCCCGACGTCGTCACCCTGGGCAAGGGATTCGGCAACGGATTCCCCGTCACGGCCGTGGCGGTGCGCGAGCCGTTCATGGAGACCTTCGAGGCGATCTCGGCATCGAGCAGCTACGGCGGCAACCCGATGGCGTGCGCGGCTGCACTGGCGTCTATCGAGGTGATCGAAGAGGAAGACCTGCTTGCCCGAGCGGCGTCGCTGGAGGCGCTGTTTGCCGCGCGCATGAAGGCGTGGAAGGACAAGTTCGCCATCGTGGGCGACGTTCGCGTCAAGGGCTGCCTGATGGGCGTCGAGCTGGTCAAGGACCGCACGACCAAGGAACCCTTCCCCGAGGCCGGCAAGCTCGTATATCAGTGGGCATTCGCCAAGGGGCTGGCGTGGATCCCGGCTGGGCACATCCTTCGCATGAGTCCACCGGTGGTCATGCCCGACGACGTGGCCCACAAGGCGATGGACCTGATCGAGGAATCGATCGGCGAAGTCCAGAAGCAACTGGGCTACGCGTAGCATGGGCGTCCCGCCCGTGCTACGGACGAACAATGTTTAAGGCAGGCACAGGTCGCTGTGATGTATCCCCGCACGAGGCGATGTTCCTCGTGGGGTATCCGCATGCGCCGCGCATCTCGACCGGCATTGCAGATCCACTCTATGCCACGGCGCTGTGCCTCGACGACGGCCGCACCGCGATCATCAGCGTTGCGGTGGACGTGCTGTATGTGACGGCCGAACTTACAGCCGCGTGCCGGCGGCGCATCGAAGACGCAACAGGCGTTGGCGGCAGCAATGTGCTGATCAGCGCCACGCACACTCATTCAGGGCCGGTAACGTGCGAGGTGCTGGCGTGGCGCGACGATCCCGTCGTGCCGCCGCCGGATGAGCGGTACCTGGCGCTACTGGTGGACGGCATCGTCGCTGCCGCGTGCGAAGCCTGGCGGACGCGCGCGGCGGCCGAGCTGGCGGTCGCGGCGGCACAGATCGAAGGCGTCGGCTGTAACCGCCTGTCGCCCGAGGGTCCGCGTGATCCGCAGGCAGGTCTGATCGTCGTCCGCGGTCAGGACCGGCGGGGGATCATCGCCGTTCAGATGTTCTACTCGATGCACCCGACGGTGCTGCACGAGGACTCGACGCTGGTTTCGGCGGACTTCCCCGGCTACGCGCGGCAGCATATCGAACAGCGTTGTGGTGGGCGGGTGATCTATCACACCGGCCCGTGCGGTGATCAGAGCCCGCGGTATCACGTGAAAGAGCAGATACTCGCCGAGGCGCGCCGCCTGGGCGGCCTCCTCGGCACTCAGATGTGCGCGGCCATCGATGCCCTGTGCGGCGCAGCTTGTTCATGCTCTGACACAGGCTGGAAAGCCTGTGCCACTGGCTTCCGCAGCGATATCACGCTTGCGGCCGCCACCGGCGCGGCGCAGCTCCCCTGCCGCACCTTTCCCCAGCCGGGCGAAGCGGCCGCTCATCTTCGCGCTGCGCGTGAGCATTACCAGCGCCTCGCGCATGACAACGCCGCGCACGGCGCGCTGCGCACGGCCGAGTGCCAGGTCTTCGGGGCCGAAGAACTGGTCGCGCTGGCCAAGGCTCAGGCCGACGGAACGCTGGCGGCCGTGCAGCGCGAGCACGCACAGGCGCCGGTGCAGGTCTTGCGGATTGGCGAGGCGTATATCGCAGCGCTGCCCGGCGAGTGCTTCGTCGAGTATGGGTTGGAGATCAAGCGCGGCGGTGGCACAGCCTTTCCAGGCTGTGAGGGACCACAGGCTGGAAAGCCTGTGCCACGGGTCTTCGTCGCGAGCCTGGCCAACGGCCATCTGCAGGGCTACATCACCACGCCCGGGGCGCGCGGCTATGAAGCCGATCTGAGCCTCTTCGAACCCTCGGCAGGCGGACTGCTGGTCGAGACGGCGCTGGACCTGATCGCCCACTTGGAGAAGGCTCGCGATGATTCTGGCGATTGATCTTGGCACAACGAATTTCAAGGCCGCCGTCTTTGACGAGGCCCTGGCGCGCCTGGGAGAAGCCTCCGCCGCGGCGCCGTACATCACCAATGACGCCATGCGCGTCGAGATGGACGCCGGCGAAGTCTGGGCGACGTTGGTGGAATTGATCGCCCAGACGTGCAAGCTGGCAGGGACACACACGACAAATATCCAGAGCGTGGCCATCACCAGCCAGGCGCAGAGCTTCACGATTATGGACGACCACGGGCGAGCGCGCACGGCCGTGATCAGTTGGCTCGACAAGCGCGGCGCTGCCGGCCCGGAGGGCCTGAGCGAGGCGTTATCGCGCGGCTGGCACGAACACTGCAGCTTTCCGGCATTGACCGCTCAGATGCAACTGGCGCACTTGATGCGGCTGCGGGCCCAAGCGCCGCGCGTGCTGGAGGAGCCGGGGCGGGTCGTTCCGCTGCCGGCGCTGATCTTCGAGCGCCTCGGCGGCGTCAGTCTCTGCGATGACAATCTGGCGGCCATGAGCGGCATGTACTCGCTGTGGGCGGGCGCCTGGCGGGAGGAGGCCCTGGCGGCGTGCGGGCTGAAACCGCAGCAGATGCCCAGGCTGGTGTCCGTGGGCTCGGGGGTTCCGGTGGCGGAGCTGAACCCTTCGCTGCCGCTGGGCGCGGGCGCGCGGCTGGTCAGCGCGGGCAACGACCAGACCGCCGGCGCGCTGGGCAACGGCTGCCGCGGCGGCGAAGTGGTGGTGACGCTGGGCACGGCGCTGGTGGCGTACCGGTTCGCGGGGCAACACCGCGGCCCGTACAGCCCCGGCGGGTGCTGGGGACCCTACCCGGGCGGCGGGTACTACGAATTGGCTTTCCGCGACGAGGGGTGCCTGGCGCTGGACTGGGCCGCCGAAACGCTCATGCCCGGTTCGCTCGCTGCGACGCTGATCGAAGCGGCCGCGCGCGGACAGACCGCCGTCACCGTCGAGAGCGGGTTCTTCGTGCCCGGGCGCATGCGAACGTCGCAGGCATGGACGGGCGACCTGCCCACGCCGGACCTGAAAGCCTACGCCGTGCTCGAAGGCCTGGCCATGAGCCTCCGCCAGCTCGTGCGCGACGAGTTGACCTGTTCATCCGGCACGGTCGTGCGCGCCATCGGCGGCGGCAGCCGCAGCGCCGTGTGGCTGCAGATTATCGCCGACGTGCTGGACTGCCCCGTGCATCGCGGCAGCGGCGACAGCCTGCTCGGCGCGGCGTTGATGGCCGCCGGTCGCTCGGCCGACGTTAGCGGCGGGGAGGTCTTTCACCCGCGCCTGGCCAAGCGCTCGCTGCTGGATGAACGATTCGATCGGTGGCGGAAGGCGACCGATATATTGGGCACCGAAACAACCGCGCGGAGCAAGCTCCGCCGCTAACGTGGAACCGGACTAATACGTCGCAGCCTGCAGGGCGGCCTCGGCGCGCTCCATGGGTTGGCCTTGATCGGCATCTTTGAAATCGCCGCGCAGGGCCTTGAGGGCATAGCGTTCGGCGTCGATCTCTTTCATGGTCCGCACGCCGGCGCGGCGGAACAGTTCCACCGGCGGGCACCAGCCCTGAACGGCGTGCTGGAGCAGGAATCCGCCGACGGCCAGCGGCAGCACGGCCAGCCACCTCCGCCTCAGGCTCAGCAGAACCCCCAGCAGCAACACGACCGCCGCATTGGCTTCGAGCGTCCGCTCGATGTCCCACTCGCGGTCGATCTGCGACAACCGCCGATCGATGGTCTCGATCTCATGCGAGAGGCTGCGCACGCGGGCGCGGATCTGCTCGCGGATCATCTCGTTGACCTCCTCGGGCGAATGCTCCTGCACCCGCTCGGCAGTGCCGGCATCTGGTTGGCGTTGGGTGGTGGCGCGTTTGGCAGGCATGGGTCCCCTCCTTTGTGAAGTTCCGGATAATCTTATCCGGCCTTGAGCGTCTTGCGTCGGCGACGACGGCGATTCGGCGAGGCCGCCGCGAGGTCTTCGATCCAGAGCCCCGACAGCACCGAGTACGGCTCCGTCCGCGCGACGTCCACGTGCGTCTGGGCGGCCGCGTCGTCCTTCTTCATCAGCAGCCACTGATCCCTGCCGCCCGCCTTTGCGGACGATCGCACCAGCAAAAACACGCCGTGCAGTTTCACCCCGTGCAGGCGCACCTCGACGTGCCCTTTCCGGATCGCCTCGGCCAGGTCGGCCTCGGGATGCTTGGCGCTGGCAAGCGGTTCGAAGCTGCCGTAGTCCCACACGATGACATAGCCGGCGCCGTACTGCCCCGGCGGGATCTCGCCCTCGAACCGCGCGTACGAGAGCGGGTGGTCCTCCACGTGCATCGCCAGGCGCTTGTCGGCGGGGTTCATGCTCGGGCCCTTAGGCACCGCCCACGAGGTCAACACGTCGCCGGCCTGCAGGCGAAAGTCATAGTGCTCGTTCCGGGCGGCGTGCTTCTGCACGACGAAGATCGGCTCAGACGCCGCGGGCTCTGGGACATGCACAACGGAGTTGTGCATGGCGGCCTTTTGGGGCTGTGAAGGCGTCGGCTCGGGCGTCCGCTCAAAGTGGCGTTTTTGTTCGTAATCGGCGAGGCTCTCTGAATGACGTTTCTTGCCCTTGGCATCGCGGTTGCTCTGCCATTGCGGCGGCGATTCGAACTCGTCAGTCTTGATCCCCGGCAGGACCTGTCGCAGCGTCAGGGCTTCGGCGAACAGGTCGCCCTCCTTCTCAAGGCGCTCGATCACGCGCTGCGGACTGAACTGGAGCCGGTCGCTCTTGCCGGCCTTGACGGCCGCTTCCAGTTCCTCCCACGCCACCGGCGTTGAGACGCGGGGCTCAGGCGTGGCGCGCAGGGAATAGACGCAGACGGTGGTTTTGTGCTCGTCGTTCTGGCTCCAGTCGATGAAGATTTTACCGCCGCGGTGCTCCTTGCGCATCTTGCTGGTGACGCGCTGGGGGTAGTGTTTTTCCATCAACTGCGCCACGGTTAGGGCGAACTGCTTGGTCTGGTCGAACGTCACCGGGGTGTTGAGCGGCACGTAGCAGTGCATGCCGTTCTTGCCCGAGACCTTCGCCAAAGCGGTCAGGCCCACGCCATCGAGCACGCGGCGCAGCAGCAGGCAGACCTCGGCGGCCTCGATCAGCCCCGCCGGCGGGCCGGGGTCGAGGTCGAACGCCACCGCCGTGGGCGTCTGCGGCGACATCCCGCGCGAAAGCAGCACGTGCAGTTCGAGGGCGGCCAGGTTGGCCACCCAGATCAGGCCCGGCAGGTCGGTGACGCTGCAGTATCGAATGCTCGTGCCGCCGCGGTGCTGAACGGGCGCGGTGGTCATCCACTCCGGGCGGTGCGAAGGGCAGCGCTTCTCGTAGAACGCCTCGCCATGTACGCCGTCGGGATACCGCTTAAGCGTCAGCGGCCGGGCGCGCACGTGCGGCAGCAGCCACGGCGCGACGCGGCGGTAGTAGTCCAGCACGTGGGCCTTGGTCGTGCCGGCGGCGGGGTACAGCACCTTGTCGAGGTTGCTCAGATCGAGCGGGCGGTCCTGGATGACGACGCGCGTCTTGGCCATCACGATGATTCCTTTGCCCGCGCCAGGCTCTCTTCAAGCGCGGCCACCAGGTCCACTTCCTCCCGCTTGGCCTTGCCCTCTTCCTGCGGCTCTTCGTCGGCAGCGTGGGGAACCTCGACCAGGGCGTGCTGTTTCTTCTTGCGGGCGATGAGCGCATCGATCCGCTCCTGGTATTCATCGCTCAGCGATTCGGGCTTGAAGTGACCGGCCGCCTTGCCGATGGCGGTCCGCATCGCCTTGACGTCCGATGCCTTGGCCGAGGCGGCCTGAACGATCTCATCGCTGGAGCGCAACTGTTCGCTGTAGCGCAGGGTGATCAGGCACAGGGCGCCGTCGATGCTCTCGATGGCGGCCAGGTACTGCTGGGCGTGCATGACGAACTGCCCGATGCCAGACTTGCGGAGGCGAGCCAGCGTCTCGACCAGGAGCTGATACGGCTTGTCGGCCCCGGTGGGCACCAGATAGTACGGCCGGTCGTACAGCGCCGGGTCGATCTGGTCGACGTCGACGAACTCGGCGATCTCGATGGTCTTGCTGCGTTTGGGCGAGATGGCCTCGATCTCGCTGTCGTGGACGATGATGTACTTTTCGGGCTCGACCTCGTAGCCGCGCAGGATGTGCTCGGGATGCACAAACGTCTTGTGCTGTGGGCAGAACATCCGCCGCGCCAGGCGCGAGTGGTCGCTGCGGTGGAGCAGGTGAAACGCGCTGCGCGACGAATGCGCAGCCGGAACCAGCGCCACCGGAACGGCGACCAGGCCGAAGGTCACACTGCCCGACCACAACGCGTGACGGTTTGCGGGCATGGCTATTTCCTTTCCTCCAGAACGACCTCCTTGGGGTCCTTGTCGTCGCGCAGGCCCAGAAACGAGGCCTGCTGCAGTCGCTGCCCGGCCGGCCAGCGGCGATAGTCGATCTCGGCGACCAGGCGCGGGGCCAGGAAGACCGCCGGCGCCGGTCCGCGGTCGATGGGGTCTGCGAAGGGGGTTTTCTTTCGCTGCAGCTTGGCGAACAGCGCCGTCAGGTCGCGGTGAAGGCGGGCGTCGAAGCCCGTGCCGACGCGCCCGGCGAAGCGCAGGCGCCCGCGCTGGTCGTGGTAGCCCACCAGCAGCGAGCCGATCTGCGCACCCTGTCGGGCCCGGGGCTCCCACCCGCCGATGACAAACTCCTGGCGGTGTACGATCTTGATCTTGACCCAGTCGCCGCCGCGCTGGCCGGGGCGGTACGGCGACTGCGGTCGCTTGGCCACCAGCCCCTCGAGCCCCCACTGGCGGGCGCCGGCGAGCATCTCGGGCCCGCGTCCTTCGTGGCTGGGCGGGACGCGCCAGCGTTGCTGCGTGAGCGTCACCGCGGCCAATTCCCGTCGTCGCATCCGGTAGGGTTCGTCCATCAGCGAGCGGCCGTCGCGCCAGAGAATGTCGAACAGGAAGTACATCACCGGCGCCGCCTCGGCCCCCTGCTGCACGCGGCGGCCAGTCAGGTGCATGCGATATTGAAGCCGGTGAAAGCTGGGGCGCCCCTGCTCGTCGGGGGCGATGATTTCGCCGTCGAAGATGGCGCTGCGGCAGCCTATCTCGTCGGCCCGCGGCACCAGTTCCGGATAGCGGGCGGTGATGTCGTTGAGGTTGCGGCTTTGCAGCGTCATGCGACCGCCGCTCCAATACGCCAGCGCCCGCACACCGTCCCACTTGTACTCGAAGGCCCATGACTGAGGGTCGGGCGGCATGGCGCCGCCGACAGCCAGCATCGGGCGCAGATGCGTCGGCATGTCAGGCCGCACGGGCACGTTTCTTCCCTCCGCCCTTGGGGGCTTTGCCCTTGCCGCCTTTGAGCCGCGCGACGCTGGCCTCCAGCACGTCGAGCAGTTCCCTGGGCTCGGTGGGTTTGGATTTGGCGGCCTTGCGCTTCTTGACCTGCCCGCCGCCGGCCTTGGTCTTGATGAGATCTTCCATCGCCGCCTGGAAGTCGTCGTGGTACTTGCCGATGTCGAAATCGCTCGTCAACTGCTCGACGAGATACTCTGCCGTCTTGAGCTCCTTGGGCGAGAGTTTCGCCTGGGGCAGATCGAGGTCCTTGACGGCCGCCACTTCGTCGCTGGTCCGCAGCGTCACCAGTTCGAGCACGCCCTGGCGGCTTCGGACGGCCCCGACGTACGACCGCTTGCGGAACGCCCATCGGCAGATTCCGGCCCGTCCGGACTCATCCAGCGTCTGCACCAGGGCCGCGTATTGATCGGGCTGGTCGTCGGGTCCGAGATAGTACGGGCGGTCGAAGTACCGCCCGTCGAGTTCATCGAGGGGCACGAACGCCTCGACGGCGATATCCCGCCCGCTCTGGGGCTCAAGCTCTTCCAGCTCCTGCGGTTCGACCAGGACGTAATGGTCGTCGTCGACCTCGAGCCCCTTGACGATCTCGTCGGATTCGACGGGTTTGTCCTCGAGCTGACAGACCATCTGCTGGGCCAGGCGGACGTTGTCCTGGTCGTGCAAAAGGTGAAACGCGAGGCCGCGGCTTTCGGCGGCGGCGTACATTTTGACCGGCACGCGTGCTTTGCCAAAGACGATAACGCCTCGCCACATGGTACGAATAGCCATGGGCGTCCCTCCGCGCCCGCCGCCGCGGCGCTAACGCCCCGGCGGCGGGCAAATCAACAGGCGGGGGCCAGCCCGCCCAGGTGCTTAGAGCACCGGATTGACGTTGGTCAAGGCGATCTCCGTCAACTTATGATCGGTCTGGCCTTCTTCGTCCAGCGTCTGCTGGAGCAGATCGGCCACGTCGTCATAGTTCAGGTGCTGCGCGAACGAGCGGGCAGCGCCGTAGGCGGCGATCTCATAGTGCTCGACCCGCTGCGCCGCGGCAATCAATGCCGCGTCCTTTACCTGCGGGTCGCCGTCGGCCTTGATCAGGGCATCGCCTTCCTCCAGGATGCCCTTGATGCCATCGCAAGTCTCGCGTTCGGGTTCCATATCGAGCATTTCAAAGCATTGCTCGATGCGGCGCTTCTGGCCTTGCGTCACCCGAAGATGCTCGCGAAAGGCGGCCTTGAGCTGAGGATCGCTGGCGGCTTCTTCCATCTCCGGCAGCGCCTCGATTAACCTCGATTCCACGTCATAGAGGTCCTTGAGTTCCTCGACAAGCAGGTCTTCCATGCTGTCGAGCGACTTCATTCCGCTCTTGAGATATCCCGTGATGGACATAATTCAACTCCTTACACCTTGGGGCCGCGCCCGCGCGTCAACCCCAGGATCAGGGCCACGATGAACACGACCACGAAAATCCAGAACAGGATCTGCGCGATCGTCGCGGCGCCGGCGGCAATGCCGCCAAAACCGAAGATCGCAGCCACGATGGCGATAATCAGAAACACCAAAGCCCAATACAACATAGGTCACCTTCCTTTACGGCTGTTAACCATTAACGATGGACCCCCCGTTGGGGTGCAATACCTGGCCGGTGATAAACGACGCGTCGTCACTGGCCAGGAAGACGAAGCACGGCGCCACTTCGTCGGGCTGCCCCGGACGCTTCATGGGCGCCGACTGTCCGAACGTCTCCGTCTTCTCTTCCTCGAACGTCGAGGGAATCAGCGGCGTCCAGATCGGACCGGGCGCCACCGCGTTGACGCGGATCTTGCGATCCACCAGCGACAACGCCAGCGATCGCGTAAACGACACGATCGCCCCCTTGGTCGACGAATAATCCAGCAACTGCCTGTTGCCCTGGTACGCCGTCACGCTGGTGGTGTTGACGATGGCCGAACCCTCCGGCAGGTGCGGCAACGCCTCGCGGGTCAGGTAGAACATCCCGAAGATGTTCGTCCGGAACGTCCGCTGCAACTGCTCGTCGGTAATGTCCTCCAAGCGGTCCTGCGGGTGCTGCTCAGCCGCGTTGTTGATCAACACGTCCAGCCGTCCCAGTTCCTTGAGGGTCTGCTGGACCGCCCGCCTGCAGAAGGCGCTGTCGCCGATGTCGCCGCTGATGGTGATGCATCGCACCGACTGCGCCTCGACGAGGCGTTTGGCCTCGCGGGCGTCCTCGTGTTCGTCGAGGTACAGAACCGCCACGTCGGCGCCCTCCTTGGCGAAGGCGACGGCCGTCGCCCGCCCGATCCCGCTGTCGGCGCCGGTGATCATGACCACCTTGCCCTTCATGCGTCCGGCGGGGCGATAGTCGGCCGCTTCGGACCGGGGCTTTTCCTCCATCTGGCTCTGGCGCCCGGGCGGCTGGTCCTGCGGTTTTCGCCCCTTCGCCGGCGGGCGCCCGCCTTTCTTCTTTTTCACGTCGCTCTTGGCCATATCCGTTTCCCCTTCACGAGCCGATCACTACCGCAACGACTCAATCGGGTGCGGCCCGAGGATCTCCAATCGGTACTCATCGCTGTTCTGCTCAATGACGTCGCGGCTGGGGACCGACTCGGCGTTCACCGTTTCCTGGAACTGGATATAGGTCTCAGGCGCGTCGTCACCGGAAACGATCTTCTCGCGGTTGGTCGTCAGGTGAACCTGCTCGGCCAGCACGTTCCGCACGTAGGCCTTGTTGGACTCGAAGATCACCAGGTCGTCGGGCATCTCGTCGGGCAGGATCTCAGCCGGGTCCATCTTGCCCTGCTCCTTGAGCATTTCGCATGCGCGGTGCAGGTGGTCGATCTCGCAATCCAGGTGGAACTGCCACATCTTCTTGATGCGCTTGTCGGTCTCGCTCTGGAGGCACGAGTAGTAGAGGAAGACCTCGTTGTACTCGTGCATGACCGCTCGGGCCCACCAGCTCTCCGTCGGGTCGGCCAGCGATTCGTAGTGCGAAACGTGCTGCTCTTCGATTTGGGCGATCTCCAGGTACAACCCGCGCCCCAGGCGGTCCACCGGGCGGTTGCCGATGTTCATGTACAGGTTCATCGTCTGCTGCTCGGCCGCCACGATCGTCAGAATGTGCAGCTTGGTCAGGAAGTCGACCTTCTTGCCGTTGGCCGGCGTGCGGATCGTGTCAAACGGGTGCTGGTGCTCGACCTCGGTCGGACGTCCGGGAAATACCTCCGTCAGGTCGTCGCCGATGATGGCTACCGCGTCGCCGCCTTCGGTCATCGCGTACAGGTTCGCGTAGCGGTACAGATGATCGAAATCCTCCAGCAGCGCGTAGTCCAAGGCGGCCTTGACGTGCGGGTTGGGCTCGGTCTTGGCCAGCCAGCTCGTCAGGTCGACAGCCACCTGCTCGAAACCCAGGGTGACCTCAATATTGGTCTGATCGCCGGGGATGAGCCAGTTGACCATTTTCTGCTGCTGCTGCTCGACGCGCCGGGTGGCGGCGAGTTTGCGACGGATATCCATGTCGTCGCAGTGCCGGGCGAACTGGTGCTTGAAGATTGCCCCCTCAACCTCGATCCCGTTCATCAAGATCACCCGCGTACGCGTGTATGGATGCACCTCGAACCGGTCGAACGGTTTGACGTTGGCCTCATCCCAACTGAGAAACTGCTTTTCCAGCGGGATCCCTTTCTCCCCTAAAGGTTGAAAGCCCATGGTATTTCCCCTCTTTCTTGGCCGGACAGTTTTCATGCGTCCACGGTGGCCGCACAAAATCTTAGGGCCTGGCGCAATAGCATTTCAATTGCGCCCGGCGCAGCAGACCGCTGATTTGGCAGTCAAATTAGACCCTACGCCAGGTCGCCGCGGCCGATGAGGCGCAGCAGACCGTCGAGGATCGTCAGGGGATGCGGTGGGCAACCCGGAATGAACAAGTCCACCGGCACCACTTCGGACGCCCCGCCGCAGACCTCGTCGTGACCGGCGTACGCGCCGCCGGAGATCGCGCAGGCGCCGACGGCGATGACGATCCTCGGCTCGGCCAGCGCCTGGTACGTCTTGAGCAGCGCCAAACGCATGTTGGCCGTGACCGGACCGGTGATCAGCAGGGCGTCAGCGTGGCGCGGCGAGGCGACGAACGAAATGCCGAAGCGCCCCATGTCCCACGCGGGCGTGCCCAGCACGTTGCAGTCGGCTTCGCAGGCGTTGCACCCGCCCGCCGACACCTGCCGCAGCTTGAGCGATCGCCCGAACACCTTGCGGGCCCGCTCGACCAGGGCGGGGGCAAAAGCCTCGCTGCCGGAGCCCACCAGCAGATCCTCGCGCGACGCGGCCGCCAGGCGGTACTCGCCGCTGAACTTGACAGCCGCATTGGGGCAGGCGTTCTCGCACGCTCGGCAGAAGAGGCATTTGCCGGTATCAATCCGCAGCGACGCCTTGCCTTCGATCATCTGCGGCTGAAGCGCGCCGCTGGGGCACAGGTCGCCGCACCCGGCACAGGCGCCGCCGGTGCATGTGGGCGAGATCACCGGCCGACCCGCGAAGCGGTCCGGCAGGACCGGCGCCGGTCCGGCGGGGTATTTCATCGTGCGATGCTTCTGAGCAAGTCGTTCTCGTATCACGCGCAGCACGGGCTACCTCACAGATCGTGTCCGCAGTAGGACAGATTAAAGCTCTTGTTGCACAGGGGAAAGTCGCTGATCTGCTGGTCGCGCAACGCCATCGCCAGGCCGAACCAGTTGTGGAACGACGGGTCGACGACCTTGTACGCGGCGATGCGACCCTGGGCGTCAGTGGCCATCGCGTGACAAATCTCGCCCCGCCAGCCTTCCACCAGCGTCACGACCATCTTGCCCGTGGCCGCCGCCCCCGGCTCGTTGGCCGGCGCGCCGGCGGGCAAGGCCCGGAGCTGGTCTCGCACGAACTCGAACGACCGCTGGATTTCCTGCCACCGCACGTACGCGCGGGCGAAACAGTCGCCGCTGTGCCAGGTCGCCACCGGCAGCGTCGCGAAGCGGTAGATGCCGTACGCGTGGTTGAACCGCACGTCGCGCTCGAGCCCGCAGGCGCGGGCGGCGGGTCCCACCAGGCCGATCTGCTCTGCCGTCTCGGCGCTGACCGCGCCGGTGCCCTCGAACCGAGCCAGGACCGACGGGGCCTCGAACATCAACTCGACCGCTGAGCGAACATCTTTCTCCACAGCCTCAAGCAAGGCGAGCATGGCGTCGGCCCGCTCGTGGTCCAGGTCCCACGCGACCCCGCCGGGGCGGATGAGCCCGCGCCCGAAGCGGTTGCCGCAGATGGCGGCCGTCAGATTCAACAGGTCGCCACGGAGGCGCCCGCAATAATTCTGCGTGGGCAGGAACCCCACATCGCCGGCCAGGGCGCCCAGGTCGCCGACGTGGTTGGCCAGGCGTTCAAGCTCGGCGGCGATTCCTCGGATGGCCTGGGCGCGCGGGGGCACGTGGGTGCTTGTGAGCGATTCCATCGCCCGGCAGTACGCCAGCATGTGCCCGACGGTGGTGTCGCCGGCGAGGGTCTCGATGTAGTGCCGCGTGCGCGGGCCGGGGCGGGCGACCAGCGCCCGCTCGATGCCGCGGTGCTGGTAACCCAGCGAAATCTCCAGGTGGTAGACCGTCTCGCCCAGGCACTGGAACCGGAAGTGCCCCGGCTCGATCACGCCGGCATGCACCGGGCCCACGGCCACCTCATGCACCTCCTCGCCCTGCATGTGGAAACAATCCGGAGCGGGAGCGGGGACGACACTGACAGACTCCGCGACAGAGCAAGAGCGGGCAGGAGAAAAGCGGATCGGTTTGAGCCAGGGGTGGCCGATCGGTTCAACGCCCCATTGCTCGAAGATCTCGCGTTCGAACCAGTGCGCTTGCGGACAATCCGGCGTCAGCGACGGGTATGCCCGCTCGGCGTCGGCGGCGATCACGCCCAACTCGGAGCGGTTGTCGAAGGCCAGCACGCAGATGAGGCGCACGCGCTCGGGTGGCGTGGCCGCCGTCTTCCCGCCGTCACGTCCCAGATCTGTCCCAAAAAACGAGGCGATGCGCGCGCCGGATTCCACCTGCGTGAGGATGGTCTCACGCAGGTCGTCAATGCTCACCAGCGGGACGCCGCTGGCGTCGAAGCACTCGCCGTTGCGGATTCTCAACAGAGGGTTGGCGTTCATCAGTGGCCTCCCGCGGCGCGCTGCAGCAGTGCGCCCAGCCAGGGCGGCATGTAGACCCCCAGCGTCAGGGCCGCTATGCACAAGACTGCCGGCGGCGCAATGGACCAGAACGGCTCACGCCGGACTGCAAGTGTCTCTGACGTGCCCGCGCCAAACACCATCGGCAGGATGATGCGCGCCATGGCCGCGAACGCCACGCCCAGCGCCGCCAGGTACGCCGCGGCCACGAAATATCGATGGTCCGCCAGCAGACCCTGAAGGATCGCCAATTCGCTCATGAACGACCCGAACGGCGGAAAGCCCGCCACGGCCAGCAGTCCGGCCAGCCACAGCACGCCGCCTGCGGGGTTGCTCTGGAGCAGCCCCTGCACCTGCGGGCAGCTCTTGGTGCGATACGACGCCAGGATGTTGCCGGCCACCAGGAACAGCATGGCCTTGATCAGCGAGTGGTTGACGGCGTGGAACATGCCTCCGACGGCCGCGGCGCCGCCGGCGCCGACGCCCAGGGCGATGATGCCCATGTTCTCGACGCTCGAATACGCCAGCATTCGTTTGAAGTCGACCTGGTGGATGATGAAGATCGCCGCCAGAGCCATCGACACCAGGCCCAGCAGCACCAGCAGCGAGCCGCTGAACTCGCCCAGGCCCGCCGCCGACGTGATGGCGTGCATGCGGAGTATCGCCAGCAAGGCGCAGTTGAGCAGCGCCCCCGACAGCAGCGCCGAGACCAGCGAGGGCGCCTCGCTGTGCGCGTCGGGCAGCCACGTGTGCATCGGCGCCAGGCCCATCTTCGTGCCGTAGCCGACCAGGCAGAGGATGAATGCGGCCTTGAGCCACGTCGGGTCGAGTGCGGCCGCGTGGGCGATCATCGACTCCATGGTCAGGTGCGCGTCCTGTCCCGCTCCGGCGACGGCCAAAAAGAAGTTGCCCAGCATCGCCAGGGCGATTCCGACCGAGCAGATCAGCAGGTACTTCCAGGTGGCCTCGAGGCTGCGGTGGTGGCGGTGGAAGTAGATCAGCGGGGCGCTGGCCAGGGTAGTGGTCTCGACGGCGACCCAGAGCAGTCCCAGGTTGCGGCTGACGGCGACCAGGCTCATCGCCGCCAGGAAGATCAGCAGGCAGGCAGTGAAGGCGGCCTGGGGGCTGTTGGTGAAGAGGAAGCCTTCCTGGTAGTCGGTCAGTTCTTCATCGCCCTGGCTGCGGAGATATCCGGCGGCGTAAAACGCGGCCGCCAGGAACAGCGCGGTGGTGATGCTCAGGAACAGCAAACCGGTGGCGTCAAGTGCGAGCCAGCCCGCGGCTGTGGGGGCCGGTTGCCAAACCCAGCACGAGGCGACCATCGCCGCCTGCGCGATGGCCGTGGTCACCAGCAGGCCGCGTCGCAGGCGGTGACGGCGCAGGATCGCACAGACCCCTCCGCTCAGCGCCGGCAGCAACAGGATGGCCCAGATCACGCCTCTACTCCTTCAGGGCCGACAGCTTGTCGGTGTCTATGTGGTCAAACTCGCGGCTGATGTGGTAGATCGCGATGCCCATCACCAGCACCGCCACCAGCACGTCCAGCAGAACGGCCATCGCCACCAGCAGCGTCTCGTTGACGGCGAAGGCCATTCCGAATGCGTTGATCCCGTTTTCCATCGTCAGGTAGCCCAGCACCTGCGTGACGGCTTTCTTGCGGCAGATGATCAGGAACAGGCCGGTGACGGCCGTGAACAGCGCCGCCGGCAGCAGCAGGCCGTTGGACGTGTCGCCCGGGACAGGCAGCGATGAGGCCACCAGCAGGCACAGGCCCAGCAGGGCCACGCCCAGCAGCAGCGAGAGATTGAACCCGACCAGCGGCTCGATCTCGCGGGACGCGCCCGACTCCCGCACCGCACGCCGCAGCAGCCACGGCAGCAGCACCGCCTTGATCACAACGCTCAGAATCACGATCAGACCGATCTGCCAATGCAGGTGCGGCCAGTTGATCGCCACGGCCGTGGCGCCGAACAGCACCGCCTGCGCCGCGACCGTCTGGATGCACGCGGCGATGCGGCTGCTGCCCAGCAGACGGAAGTTCAGCAGCATCAACAGAACGATCAGGATGTAAAGAATCGCCGGCATCGTCACCTCAGCACCAGCACCAGCGCCAGCAGCGAGAGCACCACGGCCGCCAGAAGCAGTTGGGGCACGCGCAGCATCCGCAGACGCGCCATGCCCG
This sequence comes from Planctomycetaceae bacterium, assembly GCA_039680605.1. Lineage (NCBI taxonomy): Bacteria > Pseudomonadati > Planctomycetota > Planctomycetia > Planctomycetales > Planctomycetaceae > Planctomycetaceae bacterium. The sequence goes on from JBDKTA010000033.1 coordinate 132,289, forward strand.
ATTCCACCAGCCCTGCCGCCACGGCGATCGCGACCACGCCGGCGGCGCCCACCAACAGATCGCAGGCGGGCCAGGCGGTGCGGATCGGGATGGCGATGCTCGATAGCACCGCCGCGTACGCCCAGAGCTTCAGGGCCGCGCCGTATTGGATCGCCGCCAGGTCCGGACCGCCGTGATCGAGCACCATCACCTCGTGAACCATCGTCAGTTCCAGGTGCGTGTTCGGGTCGTCAAAGGGAATGCGGGAGTTTTCGGCCAGCAGCACGATGAAGACCGCTGCGGCCACCAGCAGCAGCGCCGCGGCCGCCAGAGGCGGCAGGGACGCCGGCGACAGCTCGGCCAGGATCGCACTGAGGGAGAGCTTGCCCGTCAGTGCCGCCAGCGACGCCAGCCCCAGCAGCATTGCCGGTTCGGCCAGGGCGGCGAACTGCACCTCGCGGCTGGCGCCCATGCCCTCGAACGCCGAGCCGGTGTCGAGAGCGGCCAGCACCGTTGCCAGTCGCATCAGCCCCAGCATGTACGCCAGGAGCACCAGGTCGCCACTGAAGGACGCCACCGCCGCAAGTCCGCCCAGCGGCACCACCAGCAGCGCGACGATCACCGCCGCCAGGCCCACCAGCGGGCCGGCGCGGAAGACCCACGTCGTGGTCTCGCTGTAGACGGCGCCTTTGCGCAGAAGCTTGGCCAGGTCATAGTACAACTGCAGCAGCGGCTGACCGGTCCGCCCGCCGATCTTGGCCTTGACGCGGTTGACGATGCCCAGCAGCAGCGGAGCGCCCGCCAGCGCCATCGCCAGATGAATCAGCGAGTAAAGCGTCATGGGCGGCCCCCCAGCTTCCATGCCAGCAGCACCAGCACCGTCAGGGCCACGTAGAGAACGTAAAGCTGGTTGCGCCCCTGCTGCACCCACTTGAGCCGCCCGCCCAGCCAGCCCACGGCCATGAACGCCGGCCGAAACGCCCGCCGCATGAACGGGTCCTCGGTGCGAGTCTGGGCCGAGGCCGACTGCGGCAGCAGCCCCTGCGGGCGCTCGATCGTATCCTTCGTCCCCAGCAGCGCCCGGAACATCGCCACCAGCGGCATGGCAAACGACGACGCCGTGTACTGCATGCGCGCGTCCGGGGCAGCGTAACCGCAGTCCCACGTGACGCCCTTGGCCACGCTGCGGCCCTTAAGCACTCGCCGACGAAGCAGCGCCAGGACGATCACCAGCACGATGAAAGCCGCACCCGCCGCACTGATCCACCACAAGGCCTGCAATGCCTCCGGCGGACGCGGAGCCGCGGCCAGTCCCAGCACACTACCACGCAGCGAAGCGACTATCAGCGGCTGGCACAATCCCATCACCACGCACAGCCCCGCCAGAATGATCATCGGCACGCGCATCGACGCCGGCGCTTCGTGCGCGGCCGCCGCCTCTTCGCTGCGGGGCGAGCCCAGAAACACGATCCCGAACGCCTTGGCAAAGCACGCCACCGCAAGCCCGCCGATCATTGCCAGCGAACCGATTGCCGCCACGGCCGCCCACGCCACGCCGCCTTCCAGCGCCGACAGCGAAGCGACGTAGAGGCAGAACTCGCCCACGAACCCGTTCAGCGGCGGCAGCCCGCAAATCGCTGCCGAGGCGATCAAGAACATCGTGGCCGTCGTGCCCATGCGTTTCATCAAACCGCCCAAGCGGTTGATCTCACGCGTGCCTGTGGCGTGCAGCACGGCCCCGGCCCCCATGAACAGCAGCGACTTGAACATCGCGTGATTAAGCACATGCAGCAGCGCGCCCGCAAAGCCAAGCACGGCCATCGTGTCATTGCCGCTGCTGCGGCCGATCAGGCCGATGCCGATGCCCAGCGTGATGATCCCGACGTTCTCGACGCTCGAATACGCCAGCAGGCGCTTGAGATCGTTTTGCGCCAACGCCAGCAGAATGCCCATCACGCCCGAGACCGCCCCGACAGCCACCAGCGTAACGCCCCACCACATCGGCGGCGGACCGAGGACCTCAAGCATCCGCAGCAGACCGTAGATGCCCGTCTTGCTCATCACGCCGCTCATAACCGCCGTCACGTGCGACGGGGCAGCGGGATAGGTTTCGGGCAACCACGCGTGCAGCGGCAGGAATCCGGCCTTGGTGCCAAAGCCGATCACCGCCAGCAGAAAGATCACACCCGCGCCGGCCGCGTGCGGGTCCATCGCGTCGAACTCCATAGAGCCGCCGCGCCCGCAGAGCAGGAACATCACCAGCAGAAACGCCGTCCCCAGGTGCGTGGCGACCAGATACGTCCACCCCGCCCGCACCACCTCCGGGCGATGGTGGTCGAACATCACCAGCAGGAACGACGTCAGCGACATCGCCTCCCACGCCACCAGAAACAGCACCGCGTTGCGCGCCGTCACCACGACCCCCAAGGACGCAAACAGCAGCAAATAAAAACACCAGCACGAGCCCAGGTGCGCCCGCCCGGGCCGCAGGTAGCCACTGGCGTACACCCCCGCCAAGGCGCAGACCAAGCTGATCAAAGACAGGAACAGACCGCTCAGACCGTCCATCGCCACGTGGAGCGAGCCCATCGGCACGCTCCAGGGAAGGTTCAAATCCCACTGCTGGCCGATGAAGCCCGCTATCCCGCAAACCAGACCCGCTGCCCCGGCGATTACCGCCACAGCCGCGCCGACAGTGTTGGCCGATGCGCGACGGCCCAGGAAAAGGCATATCGGCGCCCCCGCCGCCAGCACTGCCATGAAGATGATGTAGATAACCATCGTGTCGCCTCTACGCATCCACTGCGGCGACGGCCGATGGGTCGCTCTTTTCCAGCAGCGACGCCTGGAGCAAAAGCTCGTCGCGCGAGGCGCAATCCCTGACCGCCTGGGCAAAGGCCCCCTCGCGCAGACTGAACGACAGCTTCGACAGCAGGCTCAGATGCGCCTTGATGGTCGGGCTGACGATCGTGAACAGCGTATGGACCGGCTTGTGGTCGATCGCCCCGAAGTCCACCGGCGTCTCCAGGAAGCACAGCGAGATCATCGGCCGCGGGATGTGCATCACGATCGGGTTGCGCACGTGCGGGATCGCCAGCCCCTCGCCGATGCCTGTCGAGCCCAGCGACTCGCGGGCCAGCAGCACCTGCAGCAGGAACTCGCGGTCGACATCTTCGCCCAGGGGCATGATCTCGACGACGCTGCGAAGCACCGCCGTCTTGTCCGAACCGCCCACGCGGTAGAACACCCCGCCGGCCCTTAGCGCCTCGTGCAGGCTGGGTATGTCGCCGCCCTCATCCTCTCTAAGGATGTCCGGCGAGACGCCCAGCCGCTGCGACGTGGCCCACTCCAGCAGCTCGGCGCGGCTGAAGCGGTGTTGGTCTCCGACGCGATACGCCGGAAGCTTTCGCTGCGAAATCCAGCGATAGATCGTCTTTTCCGATACGCTCAACAGCGCGGCAGCGTCTCGTACGCCTAGTTTCATGGTGCATCCTTTTGTCCCGAACGTTGGACATTCCTGGACAAGGTTGGACAATTTACCACCTAAATTAAAGCCAGTCAAGAATGTGGAATCGAAAAAGTGGCACAGTCCTTCTGTCAATGCCGCGAGCAGCAGGGGCAGGTGCCGCGGTGTTCCTTCTTGCGCGGACCAATCCGGGCGAAGGGGATCGGCTCAAAGCCACTCAGGTGGTTGAAGACCGGCGCGTCGGCCCTGAGGCACAGGTCGCGATTTTCGGCATCCACAAAGCCTGGATCGGCGTCGGTTGCCCAGTTGTCCGAGACATCGGAGACCTGCGTGAACTCCTTGGCCACCCAGATCGGCGCCGTCTTGTACAGCACGTTATTGCGGAAGACGTTGTGCTTAGGCCAAGCCGGCTCGTCATCGAGGATCCTGGCCAGCAGCGGGAATCGCGTCGACCACGGCGGCGTCGTATGCGGGACCGTCGCGAGGTTGTTCCGCAGGTCGTTGCCTTCCTCGGCAAAGTGCGGCGTCCAGTTCAGCGCGCGGCTGTCGAGCTGCGTATGCACCGGGCAGTCTGCCACGATGTTGTTGGTCAGCACGTTTTGCCGCCCGCCGCCGATGAGAAAGCCGCGCTGCACCTTGTAGATGATGTTGCCGTGGATGGTCACGCCGCCGCCCAGGTCGTCGACATAGATCGCCACCGCCCCGACCGGGCCCAGGCCGCTGATATCATGCACGAAGTTGTACCGCACGATGCATCCGCCCATCGCCCAGTCGCGGCCGGTGCCGATGACGCCCACGTCGCCGGTCTCGCCGCAGACGGAGTGAATCTCGTTGTACTCGATGATCAGATCGTTGCCGTGGTACTGCACGACCGTGTGCGGACCGTCGTGCAGAAGATTGTGCGCCGCCCGCATCCCCACGCCGCGGATCTGGATCGCCGGGGCGTAAGTCCGCTGCAGGCGGCTGAAATGGTGCATATGGCAGTTGGTGATCTGATGCCCTGCCGGCGTGAGAGTCCGGCGGTCGCCGGCGACGGCGTGCATGCCGAACGTGCCGGTGTACGAAATTTCGCAGCCGTCGACGTGATGGTCGACTCCGCCGCCGACTTGCACCCCGCTGTGGCCGACGTTGCGGATCGTGCATTCGCTGATCGCCACGCCCCGCCCGCCGACGATCTCGACGCCGTGGCCGCGACCACCTTCGATCGTCAGGCCCTCCAGACGCACGTGACTGACGGCGTGCAGCGAGACGATCGGCGCCTTGAGCGTCGAGAGCACGCACGAGCCTTCGCCGAAGGGACCAGCGGGGTAGAAATAGAGCAGCCCGCGCCGCGCGTCGAGGTAGTACTCGCCGGGGGCGGAGAGTTCTTCCAGCAGATTGTGTACGAAGTACCGCCGATGGCCGTCAGAGTTGAAGCCGTACGTCGTCGGGGCAGCGAAGCGGATGATGCGGTTTTGCGTGTCGATGGACTCGATGCGCATCGTGTCGTAGGACCAGTCGTAGCACCAGTACCCGCTGGCCCAGACGCCTTCGTCGAGCTTCCAGCGGCAGGGCCGCTCCCCCTCGTACACGAAACCGCCGGGCTTTGCCGGCCGACCCGGCATGCGCGTGTCGTCCTCGGGATCGACCACCTTGACGATCTTCGACCACCCCTCCTTGGGCCACCGCGCCACCACGGCCGGCGCGCCGTCGACAAACAGTTCCATCGCTCCAAACGCCCCTTGGGAGTAATCCGCCCAGGGCTCGATGCCGCCCACGCCCAGCGCGCCCAGGTCCGCCACCAGCACGTGCGGCGCTGCCGCCGGCTCCAGCCTCGCCAGCGTCCGCGGATCGGACACCGGCTTGAACGCCGCCGGCGGAATCACCACCCCGCCCACCAGCCGCGCCGTCTCGCCCTCATACGAGCGATAGGTCACCGGCGCGTCAGCCGTCCCTGAATCGTCAGCCGTCAGTGAAAAAGACTCGCCAAGGCAGTAAATCCCCCCTCGCAGGAACACGCACGTCCCGCCAGGCTGCTTGAGCTGCCGCACAGCCGCGGCAGCGCGAGCAAGAGTGGCAAACGGCGACTCGATCGTTCCAGAGTTGGCATCATTGCCAGCAGGTGAAACAAAGAAAGCGGTCATACCTGTATCCTTTCAAGAATCCTGAGGGCCTCCAAGGCTGCAGCCCGGGCGCCGGCAGATTATACCACCCCCTTGGCTGGCTGCTGTTTTTGCCCGACAATAACGGATCGCCTGTGTCACCGTGGAGCCATGGTCCCTTAAGACGGCCGTGGCTGTCTTCCTGCGCGCACAACGGAGTTGTGCGATACGCGAGGCGGCGTGGCGGGTTTATCATGTCCAGCGAAAGGATTTTCAACATGAAGAGCATGATCGTGATTTGCGTGATTGCGGCGATGGCGACGGCGGCGGTGGCGGCTGACGCTGCGGCGCCGACGAGCCCGGGCAACACCGCGCCTTGGAGCGAGAAGAACTTCGTCAACCCACCGCTGAAGTGCATGGAGCGGTATCTGCGGTTTGACGCGTTCCCGATAGCGGCTTGGTGCTTCCACGGCGACCGGCAGAAGGACCCCAAACGCCGCCAGCCGTACGACGAGTCGTACTGCGAACGGGCCAAGGCCGCCGGGTTCACCGTTTTGATCGACGACGACCGGATGCTCGAGCCTTGCCTCAAGACGAACATGCGGTTGATCGTCCCGACGTTCCGCGTCACGCCCGAGCATCTGGCAGAACGGTTCTTCAACAAGGCCGGCGTCGGCGACCATCCGGCGCTGCTGGGCTTCGTCATGGACGACGACTGCGAGGGATATCGCGGACAAGTGATGCGCACCGCGACCGCGCTGAAAGGCACCCACCCGCACCTGGCGGCGTTCATCTCGAAGTATCCCACCGCCAACCCGCGCAACGACACCGACTGCCGCATCCTGGCGACCATGAACTACCAGTTCATGAAGGGCAAGGGCGGCGCCTGGTCGCGCATCCGCTACTACGCCGAAATGGAGTACGAGCGGGAAGTCTGCAACAAGGGCAGCCTGGCGATGTGGCCGATCATCTTCGGTCACTCCTACAGCGAGCATCGCTTCAGCATCACGGCCGGCCTGGCGTACGGCGCCCAGGGATTCATCTACTTCGCCTACCTGCCCCACAAGCTGCAGTGGATGATCCCCGAACGCCTCGACTTCCACAAGAACTCCGGCGACATCCAGAACTACGCGTGGAAAGTGGTCGGCCGCCATCTCTGGGGCACGCGAAGCCTGGGCGTGTACCACACCGACTTCCAGGGAGATACTCACAAGAGCGCCCTGAAGTGCGGGCCGGATCAACCCATCCGCGAGATGGACGATGCCCTTTTTGCCGGCGTACACGTCGTCGAGAGCCGCATGGGCGCCAAGGATGCCAAGACCAACCCGGACTACGTCATGGTCGGCGACAAACGCGCCATCCGCGTGGGCGACGACCCGCCGCTGCGGAAGACCTGGGTGGCGTTGGGCCAGACGATCCCACTGGTCGAGATTCTCGACCGCGACGCCATGGACCCCAAGGCCCCGCGCAAGTTCTGCCCCGGACGCTACGTGGCCGTGGAACTCAAAGGCGGCGACGGCGTCCTCCTGCGGGCTAACCCCGCCGACATCGACAAGGCCCTGGGCGCCGATGCCGCCAAGGCCCTGCTCGCCTTCGCCGCTGAACTGGCCAAAGTCAACGCCGGCGACGCCAAGGCCTGCGACGCCGCCAAGGCCCAGTCGCAGAAAGTCCAAGCCGCCCTCACCGCGGCTGTGACCGACAAGAAGATCGAATCCGCCCAGCGCGACGCGGTCATGAAGTGCATCACGGCGGCGATCGAAGGGCTGCGGACGCCCCCGGCGCCGGCACCGGCGCCCCAGGCGAAGAAGCAGGGATAGCCCGCGTTACAGGATCAACATCGCGTCGCCGTAAGAGAAGAAGCGGTACTTCTCCCGCACGGCTTGCTGATACGCCTGGCGGATCATCCCCACGCCGTCGGTCGAGCCGGGGCTGCAGAATGCCGCCACCAGCATCAGCAGCGTGCTGCGGGGGAGATGAAAGTTCGTGATCAGCGCGTCGACGGCGCGAAACACGGCTGGCGGATAGATGAAGATGTCCGTCCATCCGCTGCCGCTGACGAAAAGGGGGCATGGGGCGGCCTGTCGGGCTGAACTCTCGCCCGCACCCCCCGCCGCGTTGGCTGACGCGATCGTCTCCAGCACGCGGACGGAGGTGGTGCCCACGGCCACGATGCGTCCGCCAGCGGCGCGGGCGGCGTTGAGCCGTTCGGCGGCGGGGGCGGAAAGCTCGTACCACTCGCTGTGCATCTGGTGGTCGGCGAGGCGGTCGGCCTTGACCGGGGCAAAGGTGCCCACGCCCACGTGCAGCGTCACGCGGACGACGTCGACGCCCATGCCGGCCAACTCGGCCAGAAGCTCCTGCGTGAAGTGCAGCCCCGCCGTCGGGGCGGCCACCGCGCCGTCGCGGCGGGCATAGACGGTCTGGTACCGCAGGCGGTCCTGCTGGTCGTCGCAGCGGCCGTCGCGGCGAATGTACGGGGGCAAGGGAACCGTCCCGGCGCGGGCGAGGATTCCGCCGGCGGCCTCAGACGTGGACGTGGCGACCTGCCAGTGTCCCTGCCCGAGGTTGCGTTGGAGCGTCAGCGAAATATCTTCGGCGTTTTCCAGAACAAGAACCTCGCCGATGCGGCATCGCCCGGCGCCTTTAAGGAGCACTTGCCACTGCCGGGGCTGGCTCTGGTGGAGAAAGAGCCCCTCGATGCGCCCCCGCGACGCGCGGCGGCAGAAGAACCGCGCCGCCAGCACGCGCGTGTCGTTGACCACCAGCACGTCGCCGCGACGAAGGAATCGCGGCAGATCGGCAAAGCTACAGCCGCTGAGGCCGCCCCGCGGGCGGTCGAGCACCATCATGCGCGACTGCCCCCTCTGCGGCGGGGGAAACTGCGCGATCAGATCGGGCGGCAGAGCGTAGTCGAAATCATTTGTACAGAGCGCTTCCACAGGTGATTTACCTAGGTGTTTCCTAGGTGCTTTCTCCTATCATTTCCCAAATCTCCTAACAGCGACCGCAACAGTCTACCTTGCGGTAACTTTTTAACAACTAGAAGGTTACCATCTTCGTCCAACGCTTATCCACAAATTGTTCACAGCCGCGGCCTAGTCATCCGATAGAAGCTAGGGCGCCCTTGTTGGCAGGTTTCTTTAATGCCCCCAAAACACGCAATCGAGTTCGTGGCTTCGCTGCAGACGCTGGACCGCTGCGAGTTGATCCGGCTGCTGCGGGGCATCCAATGCGATTTTGACATGGACTTCACCGACGATTTCCTGAACAGCATCAGCGTCGAGCGACTCCGCCACATCCTGACAGCCGCCAGTCTTCACGCCACCAACCTCGGCCCGCATAGTCAGGCCGGCACATCGTAGCTTTTCGGCGGCGTCGCGGCGGCGCCCTTTCCGACGACGGCGATGCCCAACTTGTCGGCCAGCGCCAGCGTTGCGGGCTTGTCGACGATGAGCGTCTTTCCGGCCTCGACGACCAGGCAGGCGCACTTGGCGTCTCGCAGGTTTCGGATGGTGCTTGGGCCGACGGTGGGCACGTCGAACCGCATGTCCTGCTTGGGCCGGGCAACCTTGACCATGATCCACTTGCCCTTGCGGCAGACGCGCCCCGCTCGGCGGATCATCGCGTCGGTGCCCTCCATCGCCTCGACGGCGATGATGTCGCGCTCCTTGACGGCGATGCTCTGGCCGATGTCCAGGTCCGCGCTGGCGCGGGCGATGTACCAACCAAAGTCCACGTCGGCCGCCACGCCGCCGGGCAGCGGTTTGTGCGTCATCAGCCCTTCGTCGGCCAGATGCTCCTGGCAGTATTTCACGCTGGACACCAGTTCGATTCCTTCGCTTCGCAGTTCGTCGGCCACCGAAAGCAGCACGGCGTTGTCGCGTTTGTCTTTGCGCAGCCGCAGGTACCATATCTTAGCCGAGCGGATATCGGGAACATACCGCAAAAGCCTCAGCGGGGTGTAGATGGCCTGCTTCTTGACCCCGCCGACCATGACCGCCTCGTGAACGCCATGCTTCTTGAAAAAGCGGATCCATTCCCCCGCGCGAACAATCCCCACCCAACTGAAATTATCCGATAATCCCTTGAGCCGCACCGACGCCAGGCTGGAAAAGCCTATCGTGATCAGGGGTCGACCGGTGGCGATGATCCCGTTGGCCACCAGGAACGGCAGGCGTCCGCTTCCAGCGATCAATCCCACGGGCTCGCGTTTGAGGTCGGTGTCCATCGGCATGCTCAACTGCTCAACCGCCCGTCGGTGAGGCGAAAGATGCTGTCGGCCTGCTGGGCGAGATTGTTGTCGTGCGTGACCATGAGGATCGTCTGTCCGTGCTGGCGGTTGAAGTCCTTGAGCACCGAGATGATCTGCTTTCCGGTGACGCTGTCGAGGTTTCCGGTGGGTTCGTCGGCCAGCAGCACCTTGGGGTTGTTGATCAGCGCTCGGGCGATGGCGACGCGCTGGCGTTCGCCGCCGGAGAGCTCGCGCGGGCGGTGGCGCAGGCGCTGGGCCAAGCCCAGCGACTCGAGCAATTCTGCCGCGCGCGTCCGGGCGGCGCGGCGCCGCCGCGGCCAGGACAGAATCGGGCTGTCCACCTTCACCGGCAGCAGCACGTTCTCGACGATGTTCAACTCGGGCACGAGATGGTAGAACTGGAAGACGAAGCCGACGTCGCGGCAGCGCACCAGGTTGCGCCCGGCCGCGGGCAGTTTCGCCGCGTCGATGCCGTCGAGCCAGATCGAGCCGCCCTCGGGCTTGTCCAGCAGCCCGATCAGGTGCAGCAGCGTGCTCTTGCCGCTGCCCGAGGCGCCGACCACCACGGCGAACTCGCCCTTGCAAACCTGCACGTCCACCCCGCGCAGCACCCGAAGCGTCGAGCGCCCCATGCGGTAGCTCTTGGTCAGCCCTTGCGCCTTGATCGCCAGGTCACTCATAGCGCAGGGCCTCCACCGGCTGCATACGCGCCGCCCGCACCGCCGGAATCAGCGCCCCGATCAGCCCGGCCACTATCGCCCCGGCGATGATCCAGACCGCGGCAGACCAGTCCAGCTCGTTGGGGATCTTCTCGAACATGAACGTCTCGCGGTCCCAGACGCGGAACCCGAACACCGCGTCGGTCCAGTCCTGCACGGGGTTGATGTTCCTGACGAACAGCCACCCGAGAACAGCCCCCAGCACCGAGCCGATCAGGCCGATGATCGCCCCGTAGCCGAAGAAAATGCCCGCCACGCCCCACGACGAACCGCCCACGGCCTTGACGATCCCGATGTCGGCTGTCTTCTGCACCACGATCACGTACAAAATCACCACGATCAGCAGCACCGAAACGCCCCACATGATGCTGTTCATCACGATCGCCAGCGTGCGCTGCTGCTGGATGGGCCCGATGACGTGCCGCTGCAACTGCCGCCACGTCACGATTGAAACGTCGGCCGACATCGCCCGGCGCGGGTCCGCCGAGAAAGTCTTCCAGAGGTCCTGGATCTTGCCCGCAACGTCCTGAAGCATTTCTTCTTCCGAGGGGCGTCCGCGCCACCACGGCCGCGAGGCCATGAGCGCCGAGGGCTTCCACTGATCCAGGTCGACCTTGAAGTGGATCTGCGAGCAGCGAGGCGGCACGACCATCCGCGTGGGGTCCTCGGCGGAGTGCTCGGCGGCCATGTTGTTCATCGCCTGGAGCGTCTCGAAGGGAATGTACACGAACTTCGAGTCGATGCTCGAGACGTCGCTGCGGTTGTCGTCGACGATGGTGAAGTCGGCCATCTGCACTTCGGGCAAAGCCGTCCCGGTCGCCTTGCCCAACGGCAGCATCAGCAGCGAGATCTTGTTTCCCGGCACGACGTGGCGGATCGTCTCGCCGTTGGAGGAGCGGAACGACAGCCCGCCGATGCCCAGTCCCAGAACCACGCGGTGGGCCTCGTCGCCCATCAGGTACTCTTGCGTCAGTGCCAGGCAGGTGTCCAGGGCGTCGACCGTCTCGACAGTGGGCAGGCCGTCCCCGGAGCGTTTGAGTTCGTCCTTGAGAGCGGGCATCTTGGCCGCGACCGCCTTGTTCGTGCGCAGAAAATCCTCGGCCGCCAGCCTATCCAGCAGCACCAGGGCTTCACCGAGGGCGGCGGTGGTGGAGGCGGCGGGGCCTTTGTCCCGGGCCTGAGCCAGTTCCTTGTACAGGCTCGCCCGCTGCTGGCGGTACTTCTGGGTATTGAGGATGCACCGCTGAGCGCGGCGGCGGAAGATCGAGGTCGTCTGGATCCGTTCGGCCATCGCCTGCGCGCGGAGGATCTCGTGCATCTGCGATTCAGTCAGGTCGTCAGCCGTCTTCTGCGGCAGGGTGCTGAGCCAGTCCATGTCATCGCCGCTGACCGGCGGCGAGGCGTCCAGCAGCGTGTCCAGGCGACGGCGCTGGATGGGCAGAAGTTTGTTCCGGTCGGTCCTCAGGGCGTAGACCTTGAGCAGCTCGCGCTGGCGGATCGAGGCCACCCAGTCGTCGTCCTGCTTGATCCGTTCCAGCAGCAGTTTCGCCGGCGGATCGAACGTCGGGCGATCGACGCCGGCCTGGAAATACAGCCCCTGCTCGAAGTCCGACACGTCGACGCGCTGGGGCAGGCGGATTCCGGCGATCTGGATCGTCTGGCGGAAATCGGTGCCCGGCACCGGCAGAAGACCGTACGCGAGAATGAACGGCGAACCGGCTTTGACCTCGGGCACCTTGGCCGTCACCTCGGAAATGAACTCGTCGTAGTACGCCATTCCGGAGACGCCGCCGGCCTCGACGACCACGTCGCCGAAAAGCCCCTTGGCCGCCCGCTCGATCTTCCACAGGAACCCGCTCATGACGCTGACGCTGACGAGCATCAGAAATACGCACGCCATGACGCCCAGCACCGCCAGAATGGCCAGCGCCTTGCTTCGCAGGTAGGTCAGGAGTAGGTGGAGTTTGTACATGGTCTAAAAAGAAAATCCGAAATTCGAAATCCGAAATACGAAACAAACAACAAACAGCGAAAAAACAAAAGCAAGGACCAAATGAACGCACACATAAAGTACGTCCGCTGTCGCGGCGAGTCCAGCGAGCCACCCTTGCCTGCTGTTTCCTATTGTTCCTTGTTTCTTGCTTCTCATTGTTGTTTGTTTCGAATTTCGAATTTGGGATTTCGAATTTGTTTCTCAGCTTCTCAACAGCGGAAACAAAACCACATCCCTGATGCTCTGCCGATTCGTCAGCAGCATCACCACTCGATCGATCCCGATCCCCAGGCCGCCGGCTGGGGGCATGCCGTGGCGCAGGGCGGTGACGAAATCTTCGTCCATCTGCCGCATGGCCGCGCCGTCGCCTTCGCCCTTGACCTGCTGGAGGAAGTTGGCTTCCTGAATCGCCGGGTCGTTGAGTTCAGTATACGCGTTGCCGATCTCCATTCCCGCGATGAACACCTCGAACCGCAGGGCGATGGTCGCGTCGTCCGGTTTGCGGCGCGTCAGCGGGCAGATCTCGGCGGGGTAGTCCTTCACGAACAGCGGCGCGGTCATTTTGGCCATCGCCGGCTCGACGGTAGCCTCGAAGACCTCGTTGATCACCACCGCGTCGTCCTTGTTGGACTCCTGCAGGCACAGCTCGCGCGCCTTGGCGCGCACGGCGGCCGAATCGCGCATCGCCACGCCGGCATATTGCTGCAGCAGGTCGCCGTAGGTCGCGCGCGGCCAGGGACGCGTCAGGTCCAGCGTCGTCTCGCCGTAGGGAATCTTGAGCCCGCCGGCGACTTTTTCAGCCGCCGTGGCGATCAGATCTTCGGTGATCTCCATCATGACTTCGTAGTCGGCGTACGCCTCGTAGAGTTCCATCATCGTGAACTCAGGATTGTGCCGCGTGTCGATTCCCTCGTTGCGGAAGTTGCGCCCGATCTCGAAGACCTTCTGCATTCCGCCCACCAGCAGGCGCTTGAGGTAGAGTTCCGGGCTGATGCGCAGGAACAGGTCCGCGTCGAGGGTGTTGTGGTGCGTCGTGAACGGCCGCGCCGCCCCGCCGCCGTAGATCGGCTGCAGGATCGGCGTCTCGACCTCGGCGTATCCGCGGGCAGCCAGCTTGGCGCGAATGTGGTTGATGATCGCCACGCGCTTCTGAAAAACGGCCATCGAGTCCGGGTTGGCCGCCAGGTCCAGGTATCGCTGGCGGTAGCGCGTCTCGGTGTCGGTGAGGCCGTGGAACTTCTCGGGCATCGGCTCGAGGCTCTTGCACAGCAGCGTCAGGCGCTTGGCCCAGACGGTGATCTCGCCGGTCTTGGTGCGTTGCAGCGGCCCCGCGGCCGCCACGATGTCGCCCAGGTCCAGCAGCTTGGCCAGGGCCCAGCTTTTTTCGTCCAGGTCATTCTTTCGCAGGGCGATCTGCATCTGCCCGCTCTGGTCGCGCAGGTGGGCGAAGATCATCTTGCCCATGTCGCGAAACAGCACGACGCGCCCCGCCACGTCGGCGGCTTGGCCTTCCAGGGCGTGACCTTCAGCGTCTTCCTTATACCCTTCCAGGACGGCCGTGACCGGCGCAGCGGTGTCATACCGCCAACCGTAGGGGTCGATGCCCAACTCGCGAACCTTGTCGAGGTTGGCCTGCCTGTCTGCCTGCACTTTTTCCAGCATGAATGGACTTTCCAGAAGACCCGCGGATACCGGCGTTACACGGATGGTACATGATCCCCCATCGCCCGCGCGGCGTCAAGCGCCGGGGAGCTGTGAGCAGTGAGAATGAACCGACCCGGCCGCCATGGCACCCGGCGCGCGTTCATCCCGCTCACCACTCACAACACACAACTCACAACTGCATCACGCCCCGACCAACTCAAACATGCACCCGTGCGGCAGGTGCTGGGCTTTCACGGGCAGGTTCTCATTGATGTACCGCGTCAGCGTGACCATGCCGGGCTCTTCGCTGGTGCCGTGGTTGACGCGGATAACCGGATGGCCGTCGTCGCGGGCCATCTGGATGCCCGCCCAGTAGCACGAACCGTCGTCGCAGACGACCGAGCAGTCGCAGCCCATCGAGCGGTACGTGTTGATGTCGCACCCACAGCCGGTGCCCACGCCGATCTTGCTGACGGTCTGCTGCAGGTCGCCGGTGACCTGCACGCGCGGCTCGCCGATGGTCGCACAGCGATTGGCCACGTGCGCGGCAAAAGCGCCCAGCGTTGTCGGGGCGATATCGTGGCGGTGCAGATAGTTGTCGGCCCCGAACGCCACGGGCTTGTCGCCCAGTTGCAGGAACTGCCCCCACGCCGACGGGATGCCGATCGCCGGCCAACGGTCCCACGTGTCGTGCAGGCGCACGATGTTGAGGCCGCTGCCTTTGATGAACGCCAGCTTCTCCTGGACGATCTTGTACTCGGGCGGGTGGATCTCCGGGCGGTCGTCGTGATGGCAGTAGAACGTCGGCTCGTGGGCGACCAGCAGCTTGACACCCTGCTTGACCGCCTCGCGCACGTGGGCGAAGCTGGGCATCCAGGTGACCAGGCAGCGGTCGACGTCGGCCTCAGCGTCGCCGGCGATCACGCGGTCGACGGTGTGTTCGCGATTGATCCAGTCGGCGCGGGAAAGAAAGTGTTCCAGGAAGTCTTTGACTTTCATTGTGGTTCCTTTACATCGGGTATGCGCCGATGGTACAGGGAAAGACGGAATGATGGAATATTGGAATGACGGAATATTGGATATGGACTCGCAATGACAAACCCAGTATTCCATTATTCCATCATTCCTACCTGCCAAAGGAGCCGGCATGAGTGTTCGCATCGAGATCTTGCCCAACCAGACCAAACACCGCATCAGTCCTTACATCGAGGGGCAATTCATCGAGCATCTGGGCGGGTGCATCTATGACGGCATCTGGGTGGGCGAGGGGTCCGACATCCCCAACGACGGCGGGATCCGCCTGGACACTCTCGATGCCATGCGCAAGATCGCCCCGCCGGTGGTGCGATGGCCGGGCGGGCAGTGGGCTGACAATTACCACTGGGCCGACGGGATCGGCCCGCGCGACGCTCGGCCGGTGCGGCAGAACCTGGGCTGGAACGCCATCGAGAGCAACCAGTTCGGTACGCACGAGTTCATGCGGTTCTGCGAGCTGCTGGGCCCGGCGACGCAAAAATATCTCTGCTGCAACCTGGGCACCGGCACGGTGGAAGAAGCCCGAAGTTGGGCCGAGTACTGCAACTGCGCCGCCGATACCACGCTCACGCGCCAGCGGGCGGCCAACGGGCACCCCGCGCCGTTCAACGTGATGTTCTGGGGCCTGGGCAACGAGGCCAACTACGCCCTCGACGGGCTGATGGGCGCTGCCCAGTACGCCCTGAGCGTGCGGCGGTTCGCGGGGTACGTCAAGATGTTTGCCTCGCAGGCACAGTTGCCCTGGAGCAAGAACATCAACGACGCCAGGACCGTGCTGGCCCTGATGCCCGGCTGGCTCGATCCGTTCTTCAGTTCGATCCCCGAAGGCGAGCGCGACACCGTCATGTGCTTCTGCGACTTGCTGGCGTACCACTTCTACGCCGGCGGCGATGCAACCGCCGACGACCCGCCGGCCACCAAGCACCTCAAGTTCATCGCCTCGCTGGAAGGCATGGAGACCAACCTGAAGCTGTACACAGAATATGCGGTGAAGTACACGCGCGATTATCACAGCGTCGACATCGCCGTGGACGAGTGGGGCCTGTGGCGAAAGGAAGCCGACATCACCGCCGGCCTCGGTCAGCCCTCGGACATGTGCGACGCTCTTTTCGCCGCGGCTGTGCTGCACGTGTTCCACCGTTTTGAGAAGGTGGCCATGGCCAACCTGGCCCAGACGATGAACGTGCTGCATTCGCTGATCTTCACGCAAGGCGAGAAGTTCTACTGCTCGCCGAGCTATCACGTCTTCGAGATGCTCCGCGGCCACCGCGGCGGCCAGGTGCTCGATACGCGCGTCGACTTCCCGCCGGCGCTGACGTTGCCCGGCGGTAAAACCCGCGCCGCCCTATCCGTCTCGGCGACAAAGAGCGACGATGGCATCCTGCTCTCGCTGCTGAACCTCAGCCCCGACACTGAAATGAAAGTGGACCTGGCCATTCCCGACGCCGCGCGATGGAGCGTCAAGCAGATGCGCCGCCTCGGCGGCGCCGGCCTTGATGCCGCCAACACCTTCGCCCGCCCCACCGCGGTAATGCCGGCCGACCTGCCCGCCCCCGCGCCGGCGGATGTGGTTTGTCTCTCGCTACCGGCCGCATCAGTGACCGTGCTGCGACTGAACGCATAAGCACAGCTTGTTTAGTTAGCGGTCGAGCTTGCTCGGCGCGGCTTTTCGAAAACGCGCGGGGCAAGCCCCGCCGCTAACTTGCAGCTATTCTCCCGCTCCGCGCTTCGAACTTCGATCTTCGAACTTCGAACTCTTTTCCGGCCGCAGGAAGACCCGGTAGAGGTACGCGTTGTACAGCAGCATGACCGGGACGAGCGGGCCGATGCCGATGAGCATAAAGACCAGCGTCTCGCGCGAGGCGGCGGCCTGGGGGACGGTGACCGACGGCGGAATCGCGTACGGGTACATCACCGTGATGCCGCCGGCCAGCGTCAGCACGAACGCCAGCAGGCTCAGATAGAACGGCCAGCGGGTGCGCTTGCGAAAGAAGGTCGTGACGATCAGCATCGCAAAGCCGAACGCCGCGCCGATCGCCAGGCCCGGCAGGAGGTACTGCGTGTCGCGGGCGATCCAGCTTTCGCGCACGCGCTGCTGAAGGAAGGGCATGGCCGCCGTGGCCGCCAGCGCCGCTACGGCCATCCCGATCGACGCGCCGATGAGCCATCGCCGCACGGGGGCGGCCAACGGTTCGTCGGCCCGCATCCGCAGGTAGGCGGCCCCGATGGTGACGTACCCCATGGTGACCGCCAGGGCGACCAGCGCAGAGAACCCGCTTGCCCAGTCCCACGTTCCGCCGACGAAAGCGGCATCAGCCACCGCCACGCCGCCCAGAAGCCCGCCGACGGTGAAACCCTGCCCGAGCACGGCCAACAGGCTGCCGGCGCCGAAGGCCCGCTCCCAGAGCGCCTTGCGGTTCGAGTGGGCGCCGAACTCGAACGAGACCGCGCGAAACGCCAAGCCGAAGATCATCACCGAGACGGGAATATAGAACGCATTGAGGGCCACGCTGTAGGCCACCGGGAACGCGCCGAACAGGGCGCCGCCGGCGACGACCAGCCAGGTCTCGTTGGCGTCCCAGATGGCGCCGATGTTGGACATCATCAGCGGGCGCAGGCGCCGGTCGCGCGTCAGCAACGACAGCACGCCCACGCCCAGATCAAACCCGTCCAGCACGACATACAGCGCGAGCATCAGCCCGATCAGGCCCGCCCAGATGTACGCGCCGGTGACCTGGTCCATCAGTGGCCCCCCGCCGCGGCGTCGTCATCGCCCCCGCCGGCGGTGTAGGAAAGCTCCAGCGTCTCGTCGGGGCCGCGGAGAATCACCCGCCGCGCCAGCACGATGAACGCGATCAGGATCGCGATGTAGATCGCCGTGTAACCCACCAGCGTCCAGGCGGCGTTGGCGGCCGAGATGTTCGAGACCCCGTGTTCGGTTCGCATGACGTTGTAGATGACCCACGGCTGGCGGCCGACCTCGCGCACCGCCCAGCCCAGGTCGGCGGCGATGAACCCCAGCGGGATCGACCACATCCACGCCCGCAGGAACCAGCGGCTTTTGCCCAGCCGCTCGACCGTCAGCCGCCCGCGAGCCCACTTGGCCAGCGACCAGAGCATCAGCGCGAACATGCTCATCCCGATGAGCACCATGAGTCTCAGGGCGTAGAACGGCAGGGCCACCGGCGGGCGGTCCCGCGGCGGGAACTCCTTCAGGCCCGTCACCGGGCCCGTCAGCGAACGATCCGTCATGAGGCTCAGCATGTAAGGCACGCGGATCTCCCAGGCGTTGCGCTCGTTGGCGGAATCCGGCCACGCCGCTACCGCCCACGACGCGCCGCTGCCGGGGGCGTTGGTCTGCCAGTGCGCCTCCATGGCCGCGGTCTTTGCAGGTTGGTATTTCGCCACGCCGCGACCGGACAGGTCGCCCAGGTAGATCTGCAGCGGCGTGATAATCGCGGCCGCAAGCACCACGCCCTTGAGGGCCTTGAGAAACGTTTCGCTCTGGCGTCCGGTGCTGATGAACCACGCGCAGATGCCGCCGATGAAGAACAGCGTCGTCGCCAGGCACGCCGCCAGCATGTGCGTGAATGAGTAGAACCACGAGGGGTTGAAGATCGCGGCGTAGTAGTCGACCGGCACGGCGCGCCCGTCGACCATCTCCGTTCCGGCCGGCGTCTGCATCCAGGCGTTGGCCGACATGATCCAGAACGCCGAGAGCGTCGCGCCGAAGGCCACCATGATCGTCGCGAACAGGTGCATGCCCTTGGAGATTCGGTTCCAGCCGAAGATCATGATGCCCAGAAACGCCGCTTCGAGCATGAACGACATGCTGGCCTCGAAGCCCAGGATGTTGCCGAAGAACCCGCCCCCCGCCCGCGAGAACAGCGCCCAGTTGGTGCCGAACTGAAACTCCAGCGGCAGGCCACTGGCCACCCCGACGCCGAAGCCCAGCAGGAACAACTTGCCCCAGAAATGCCGGTGGCGATAGAACGTCTCACGGCCGGTGATCATCCACGCCGCTTCCAGCGCCACCAGCCACCATGCCAGTCCGATCGTCAGCAGCGGCCAGAACATGTGGAACGACGTGGTGATAGCGAACTGCAGGCGAGACAGCGTCAGTGGATTGTAGAAGGTGTCCATAGTTAACCAATTAACGACTTCTTCCGTCCCCGCGGGTTATATTATGCAGCGAAACCCTAAGGAGCGATCATGACCCGTATTTTGTTACTGGCGTTAGCAGGCGCGTGCCTCTGGTGCGCCGCGGAGGCCTCGATGGCCGATACCCTCAAACCCGCCGCAACCAGCACCTGGAAAAGCCCCTCGCTGAACAAGGACCTGGTCACCACGCTGTACGCCCCGGCCGACGACGCGCCCCAGCGCTCGCGCGCCGGACGGCCGGGAATCTTCTACCTCAAGAACCTCGCCGGCCAGCGCGCCGGAACCGAAAGCGACGAGTCGATCATCGCCGACCTGCTCAAGGAAGGCTACCTCGTCCTGGTGATCGACTACGCCAAGGACCCCAAGGCCGTCGCGCCGCATACCGACCTGGACATCCGCGTCATGCGCTCGAGCATGGGCGGGAGCAAAACCAAACCCGGCATCTTCGGTCCGCAGCGCGTCGACGGCGACCACACGTACGTGCTGGCCGAGGGCTTCCGCCTCAAACGCGACATCCTTTATTACGGCAACGAAAAGGACGGATACCGCCTGGATATCCGCTACCCCTCCAAACCCAAAACGCCTGCCCCGGCGCTGATCCTCAACCCCTGCGACAACAAGAACCGCATGGGCAACTGGGTCACGACCACGTATAACGAAGTGATCGCCGAGTCGGCCATGACGCGCGGATATGCAGCCGTGCAGATCGACAACCCCGTCAAGTACTACAAGGGCCGCGACCCCATGCCGGAGGTGGCGATCATCATCAAGGCGGCGATCCGCACCGTCCGCGCGCAGGGCAAGGAACTGGGTCTCAGCGGCAAGGTGGGGCTGATGGGCTTCTCACGCGGCAGCGGGCAGGCGGGCCTGGCGGGCTTGTCGTCGGACAAGAAGGAACTCGAGCAGGGTCCGCACCTCGATCAATCCTCGCGCCCCGACGCCCTGCTGCTGCACGCCGGGCGCATGGACCACCTGCTGCTGCTCAAGACCGACCCGAAGTTCGGCAGCTCGTACGGCGACCAGTTCGGCGACCCCGTCGCCGACCGCAAGAAATGGGAAGAGGGCAGCGCCGCCTTCTACGTCACCAAGGATGACCCGCCGGTGTTCCTGTCCGTCGGCGACCGCGACGAGTACCGCGTCGCCCAGATCAAGCGGATGGACGAAGCCCTCACGGCCGCCGGCGTCGAGCACACGTTGGCGATCACGCCCAACATGGGCCACCGCGTCACCGGCGACCTGAAGATCCTCGCCCAGATCTACGACTTCTTCGACAAGCACCTGAAAGGGAAATGACGTAGCACGGGCATCTTGCCCGTGAGTCACACGTGCGTCCCGCCCGTGTTTCCCCTGCCTCGCCACGGACGAGACGGCCGTGCTACGGTTTCTGCACCTTGAGTTTGACGCGGTTGGCGGTGATCTCGACGATGGCCAGCTTGACGCCCTTGATCTCGGAGAGTCGCTCGGCGAGGGTTTCGTTGGTGTAGCGGTATTCCACGTCGATGTTGGCGACGCTTTCGGTGATTTCGCGCAAACGCAGCGCCTGCACGCCGCGCAGGGCCGAGGCCTCGGTCTTGAATGTCTTCCACGTTTCGAAGTCCATGCCCGAGACGCTGACCGCCACGGTGCGCGAGACATTGGCCCGCTTGCGCCAGGCCTCGACGACGGCCGACAGGAGCTGCGCGGCGCACTCGTCGCCGATTTTCGCCAGGGCCTTGTCCTCGCCGCCGCCGCGCTGCAGGGTAGTGGTGGTGACCGGTCCGAAGGTCTTGCTGGCCAGCACGCGGGCCGAGTCGGTCTGGATCACCCGCACGTTGAGCGTGGCGGTGTACTGGTAGAGCGTCTGACCGGAGACGTCAAGCTGCTTGCCGTACTTGGCGGTCGCGCGCCCGGTGACGACCACGTCGGCGTTGAACCGCGCACCCAACGAGGCCACCTCGGTCATGTCGTCCTTGATCGCCGCCAGCAGCACGTCGCGCTTGGAGACATTGGCAGCCGTGCCGCGGTCCATGATGGTGATGCCCTTGGACAGGAAAAACTCCTCGATCTTGCCCTGGAGGATCCCGTTTTCTTCTTCTTTATAGCTGGGGCCCGAGACGGTCTGGTGGACCGACTCGGCGACGACCACGATCACGCGGGGGTTGTTCTCCTGGTGAATCGTGTGGGCCGTCGAGGCCCAGTCTTCCTCGAACTTCTGCGTCGAGACGCGGGCGCGGACCTTGGCCGTCGTCACGCCGTCGGCGATGCTCACCTTGACGACCTTGTGTTCTTTGACGTAGCCGACGGCATTGGCGATGACCTTGTCGTAGACGGCTTTGTAGTCTTCACTCTTGGACTGGCTGGTCAGGAAGACGCCGCAGGCTTCCTCGACGGCAGTGCGCAGGGCCTGGGCGATAGCCTCGTCGCGCGCCTTGTCGTCGGCGCCGGCGGCTCGCCCGGTGGCGTCGACCCATTTGTCGACCGGTCGGGCGGCGATAACCTGCGCCGACGCGGAAGGCAGGCAAAGAAGAAGAGGGACCAAAAGGACTGCAGCGACTGCAGGGACTCGAAGGACCGTCTCGCGCGTTCTTGTAGGTGACATTTGCTGTTCTCTCACTGCGATTTGAATTTCGCTTTGATCACGTTGGCCGAAACGTCGGAGATATCCAGTTCCGGCATGGCGTCGAGGAGTTTCTCGGCCAGTTTTTCAGCCACCAGGTCCGACTGCAGCGAGCACTCGACGACCTGATTGTGGAAGCTGGCGGTGAGGTCCTTGACGTTCTTGACGGTCTTGAGCCTGGCCTTGATCTGCGTGTACTGCTTGAACGTGACGCCCTCAACGTGCAGTTGCACTTCGCCGCGGCCTGCCAGGGCGTCCTGCCAGAACTGCAGCACGTCGGCGACGACCTTGGGGGCGACGATCTGGGCCTGGGCGTCGAGAGCCTTGGCCGCGGCGCTGCGCCAGACGCGATCGACGCCGCGCGTGGAAGGGCCGGGCTGGCTGGCCAGGAGCTGCCCGGTGTCGCTGCGGAAACAGCGGATGTTCGACTCGGCCTGGTACGGGAACAACTGCAGCCCGCCGACGGTGCTCGTCGGGCCTGGAGTGGCGTTGGCCACGCCGCTGATGAAGATCTGCGCCCCGAACCGCTTGGCCACCGCCTGCAGGCGGGCGGGGCTGTCCTCGGCGGCCGCCGCGGCGATATCTTTCTTGTCGATCTCCTTGAGCTGTTCCTTGTCCACCAGCACGAATCCGCTCTTGAGCAGCAGGTTCTCGATGCGCGTCTGCACGGTCGAGTCGTCCTGGGCCGCCCCGCCTATGCGCTCGCGGATGAAGACCATGATCTTCGGCCGCCCCACCTGCGCCAGCAGATTGGTCACCACGCCCCAGGTGTCTTCGATGCCCTTGATCGAGACCACCGCGGCGATCTTCACCTGCCACGTGCCGTCGGGCAGTTCGCCCTTGGAAAGGACCTTCTTGCTCTGCAGGAACCCGGCGCTGCGGGAGAGCACCGTGTCGCGCACCAGGGCGAAGTCCTTCATCTCCGAGTGCGAACTGATGTACTGGCCGGCGCCATGCTCGACGGCCTTGCGCATCGCGTCGGCGAGGGCTTCCTCTTCAGTGGCGCCGCCGCCGGTGACGGTGACCTCCACGAGGTTATCGCCTTTGGGCGTGACGGTCTGGCCAGGGGCCGCGGCGATGAAGACCAAGGCAATGCCGATCGCCGCCAGAATCCGTGTGAGTCTCATATCCATGCCTCAGTTACGTATACCTGTATCGATAGCAAGCCCAGGGTGCCGTGGCGGGAGGGCTTTAGCCCGACAGCCACGATAGGTCACCTGCTGGCAGTCGTGGCTGTCGGTCCTTCGGACCTCCCGCCACGGCACCCAAATTGCGAACGGTTCTATCGCAGTTCCATCGTCCGGCGGACGGGCTCGGAGACGTCGATGGTCTTCTCGGTCTCGGCATGCACGTCGTTCTTTCGGTAGGGACCGACCAGTTTGCCGCCCTTGGTAATGTGGAACCAGAGTTTCGACGGCGTGTCATCGGTGACCGGGAAGTTCAGGTCTGAACCGGTCTCCGCGGCGATGCGGCACTGGGCGGGCAGGTCGGAGGTCTTGACCGCCAGGGTCATGCTCTGCCTTCCGCCTTCGGCGCCGACGGTGCCCATCGGGATCGTTTCGTCGGGCGTGCTGAGCTTGACGCTGCGGGCCAGGTCGCTATGGTTCATGACGGTGACCAGCACCTTCTTTTCGCAACCGGCCGCAACGGCCACGCACGCCACCAACGCCACCAGCAGTATTTTTGCCGATTTCATGTCAGGTCTCCTGGTTCGCAAGGCCGCTGGGCCATGCTCTTGCTTGGGCACGGGTCTGGCCCGGGCCGGATGTTCGCACGGTTATTTCAGCTTGAGAGAGAGCTTTTCCCTGTAGAACAGCACCATGTTCCACAGTTGAGGCAGTTCGACCTCGACAACGACCGACGCCGTCCCGTCGGGGGCGAGCTTTTCCGAGCCATTGATGCGCCGCGAGCCCTGCATGAACGTCATCATGCTGGTGCGGATCTGGTCGTCCATGGCCACGAAATCCTTCACGGTCGTCCCGCTGGAGATGACCAGCCCGTCGAGTTCCTCGGCGAGTTTGCGCTTGGCGTCGAGTTCGGCGGCGCGGAACGCCATCAGCTTGGCCTGGGCGGCGTTGGCGTTCTCGGTGTCGATGGCGGCCTGTCCGGTAGCCTGGACGGCCGGGGGCCACTTGGACAGCATCTGCCCCACAGCGGCGGTCTCGACGCCTTCGCCCTTGAGATACTCATCGGGCGGCACGCCCATACCGGTCTCGCGGATGTCCTTGTCCTCAATGCGGGCGCTGATGCGTTCGATGTCTTCGCTGGCGATCTTGTCGCCCTTGTAATATTCCTTGCGCCACCGCTGCAGGTTCACGATCAGGTCCCGCACGGTCACTTCCATATCCATATCCACGATCAGTTCGTTGTCGTGGTACCGCAGGCCCACCTGGCGGGCGCCGCGCAGGAAGGTCTGCATCTGCGTGCGGATGGTGTCGTCGGTGGCGACGAAATCCTTCACCGTCGTCTCCGAGGTGATCAGGATGCCGTTGATCCGCTCGCCGAGTTTCCGAAGGGCGTCCAGGCGCGCCGCGCGCTCGGCCATCAGGCGACCGCGGCCGCTGCAGTTGGCCATCCAGTACGCCCAGGCCCTCTTGGACATAATGCCTTCGCCGCCGGTGCCGGGGGCGACCGTCTGACCGCGGTCGGCGAACTCCGGCCGAGGCGCGCCTGAACCGGTCTCGCGCAGAGTGGTTTCCTTCGTGTTGGCCGAGATCTTCTCGATGTCTTCGTAGGCGACCTTGTTGCCCTTGTAATATTCCTTGTGCAGGCGCTGGAGATGGAGGATGACCTCCTTGACCGTCACCTCGAGGGTGACCTGGCAGATGCCGTCCGGCGTGTATGACGGCTCGCCCACTTCTTTCATGCCGCTCAGCCACGAGGTCATCGCGGTCCGGATCCGATCATCGGTCGCCACGAAATCCTTGACTGTAGTCTCGGAGGTGATGACCAAACCGTTGATCCGCTCGGCGAGTTTCCGCATGGCATCGACGCGGGCGGCACGCATCGACAGCAGCTTGTTCTGGGCTGCCTGCTTCTCCGCCTGGGCGTCAGCCCAGGCCGAAACGGTCACCCCCGACAGCACACCTAATGCCAGCATACACGTCAGAATGTTTCTTTTGCCGTACATGAATGTTCTCCTTTCAGATCTGCCTCGCGCCCGGCAGCGCGTCGGAGGCTAACTGGTTCTGCGGGCCAATCCCGCATATTGTGTGGACGGTAGAATTCGCCATCGCCCGCTGCGATGGATTTATCAGCGTCGGGTATCCTCGATCTTGAATGTCCGCGTCATGACCGGCTCGGGCCCGGAGTAGAACTTGACGGTGTACTCACCCGCCCCGCCGCCCTTGGCGGCGATTTCCTTGGGGCTGAATCCGTACCCGAACGAACCGAACTTGCTTGACCAGACGATGTCGTGCTGGACCAGGTCGGTCCGCTCGCCGCTGCGCACGATCGTGATGCGGAAGCGGTTCCTGTTGCACACCCCGGGCAGCTTGATGACGACGAACATCTTCTCGTCCGCGGTGCTGAAGCGGTCGGAGTATTCCCACTTGTTGTCATACAGCGCCGACGCGGTGCGGCAGTCTTCGTTGGGGTTGATCTTGATCTGGCACTGCGTGACGGCGAACTCGCCGACGAGCTGATTCACCACCGCGTCCACCGCCTGCGACAGGCACCCGTGCGCGTCGCGGGCCGGGGGCGAACCCTGGGCCCAACTGGTCGCCTTGAGCGGCTGCGACGTGGCGTGGATAGGGCGGCCGTCGCTGACGCGGATAAGGGTGGCCGTGACGGCGACGTTGGCTTCATTTCGCGTCACGACGTACTTGCGATATCCCGAGACGTAGCTGTTGCCGTTGGCGTCGTAGCTGTAGACCGGGTCGGTCTTGGGCTCGTTGCGCGTGGTGGCGGCGTAAGTCACCACGTTGCCCACCAGCACCGCCTGGACCTTGTCGAGCTTGCTGAACTGCGAAGCCGCCGCCGCGGCGTCATCGCCGAACGCCAGTTGCAGATCCTTCTCGTTCATCAGCGCCGCCAGGTCGTTGCGGTTGTAGACGGTATAGGTGCCGTTGGCCGCCATTGCCCCGGCCAGGGCGTCCGAGATCGCCAGCGACGCGCCCTGGTTGCTGCCGCGAAGCGGCACCACCGCCACGCTCTTGAGGGCCGGATCGTAAAACGCCGGATAGCGGGTGATCGTGATGTTCTTGGTACACCCGCCACACAGGACGGACACGACGACCGCAGATAAAAATAAAACGCTGTAACGCATCGAGCCTGCTCCTGGATCATTTGCCTCGCGAAACGAATTGCGGGCTGGGCAATGGAGGCGCCGCGACAGAAAGGCGGCCCTCCCAGTTACTATCGGATCAACTCCCCGCCGGCGTTGGCGATTTCGGGGCCGACTGCCTCTGCGAGAAGTACTCTCGCCACGGTCCCAGGGCTTCGCGGGCGGCCTTCTGGGCCGCACGGGCGAAACCGGCGCCGTCGCTGCCGTTTCCGGTCCGGGTATAGATAATCTGCCCGTCGCTGACGCGCACCGCACGCACGCCCAGGCCCACGCGGTACGTCGTGATGGTCGTGCCGCCGCCGAAATACGGAATCGAGATGTTGGTCGGGTTGGCGGACTTCTCGTACTGGCTCACTTCGCCGACGATCACCACGTCGACGCCGGCCAGTTTGCCCACCTCGGCGGCGCGGCCGCTGTTGCTGTACAGGTCCCGCAGATCCTTTTCCTGGACGAGCTTGTCCAGTTGCACCCGCTCGACGAGCTTGATCCCCGGCGAAAGCACCATCTCCGTCACGGGACCCACGACCGTGCTGCCCGAGCCGTTCTGCCCCGCCGCGTCCGTCAGCGGAACCACCGCCACGCTGGTCACCGTCGACAGCGCCGCCTGCTCGTCGGCCGTCATCGCCAGCTCTTTCTTCTTCTCTTCGCACCCCAGCGTCGCCAGCAGCCCGAGCATCACGACGCCAGCCACTACCCTGGTTGTCTTGAACATGATGGATTCCTTAGCAATAAAAAGGGAGGAACATTGGTTCCTTTCGCGTACGAAATGATTCGGCAGCAACCGAGTTATATTTCCGGCCGACAACATCAAGCTCTTCCTTAAGCAGGTTGCCATGCACATGCATCTGACGCCCCTAAAGATATGCTGATCCGGAAGAAAGTCAAGATGCCACTTGGAAAATGCTATCCGTCGACCATGAACCTTCAAGTTGTTTCATCTCTTTACGTCCTCAGCGTCCTCAGCGACCTCTGCGGCTTAAGCTATCGGCGGCAGTAATCGCATTCTGCAACAGATTGCGGGCCCAGCCCGCGCCGGGCTCTTTGTGACAGCCGTTACGACGGTCCTTCCGCCAGCGCCGCCTGCATCTGCTGGTATTCGCCCAGCAGGAAATCGCCGCGGCGGTGGCCGCTGATGTGCGACCAGGGCAGCACCGCGTCGATGGGGATCTGCCGCTGTGCGATGGAGGCGACGTCGATGCCTGTTTCGGCGAAGGCCTCCTGCCACTTGGACCAGTCCCAGTGCTCCGACCAGGAGTCCATCCGCGCGCCGCGGCGCCAGGCGGCCTCGACCGCCTGGCCGACCTCGCGCCCGCCGCGGCAGATGACGGCCTCGAGGATGCTCTGCTCGATGCGGTGGAATTTGAAGGTGACCGGGCTGCGGTGCGACAGGTCCAGCAGGCGCTGGCGCACGGCGAAGAAATACTCCGCCGTCTGCATCGCGCACCACTGCAGGGGCGTGTGGGGCTTGGGCACGAACCACGAGACGCTGGCGCTGACGGCGCCGTTCTTGCCGTCGACGGCCCGCCGCGTGTGGCAGAGCTTCAGGCACAGGTCGAAGATCGCGTCGATGTCGGCCGGCGTCTCGCCGGGCAGACCGGCCATGAAGTACACCTTCACGCTGCGCCACCCGGCGGCGTAGGCGGCCTGCACGCCGGCGAGCATGTTCTCGTCGGTGATGTTCTTGCGGATGGCGCGGCGGAGGCGCTCGCTGGCGGCCTCAGCGGCGATGGTCAGCCCGCCCTTGCGGACGGAGCTGGTGAGCTTGGGCAGTTGGGCCAGTTGGCTGTCGACGCGCAGGCTCGGCAGCGAGATCGACACGTGCCGCGGGGCAAACTCGGCGTTGAGGCGCTCGATCAGCTCGTCCAGGCGGGGGTAGTCGCTGGTCGAGAGGCTCAGCAGGGAGATCTCGCGGTAGCCCGTGGCGGCCAGCGCCTCGCCGGCGGCGGCGACGATCTCTTCGACGCTGCGGCAGCGCACGGGCAGGCGGGTGGCGCCGGCCTGGCAGAAGCGGCAGCCGTTGGGGCATCCGCGCATGATCTCGATGACGACGCGTTCGTGAACGCCTTCGGCCAGGGGCACCAGCGGGCGCGTCAGGGGCGGCGAGGCGTGCAGGTCGGCCAGGTGCGATCGCACGACAGGCCCGTCGGCGGCGCGGTAGAAGCGCGGGGCGTAGGCGGCCTTGATGGTGCGCTGGGCGGCGGCGATGATCTCGTCGCGCGAGGCCCTGGCGCCCTTGAGGCGGGCGACCAGCTCGACGAGTTCCCGCAGCGGTCCCTCGCCGTCGCCGACGAGGAAGAGGTCGAAGAAGTCCGCCAGAGGCTCGGGGCTATCGGCCAGCGCGTCGCCGCCGACGACGATCGGGTCGCCCGGGCCGCGCTGGTCTGCGTGGAGGGGGATGCCCGCCAGGTCGAGCATCGTCAGGACGTTGGTGACGCAGAGCTCGTACGCCAGGGAGAATCCCAGGATGTCGAAGTCGGCCAGGGCACAGCGGCTTTCCCATCCGAACAGCGGAACGTTCTGCCGGCGCATGACGGTTTCGGCGTCGGGCTGCGGGCAGTACGCCCGGTCGCAGGCGACGGCGGGCATGTCGTTGAGCATCTGGTAGAGCACCTGGCTGCCCAGGTGCGAGATGCCCACGCCGTAGGCGTCGGGAAAGGCCAGGGCGACGCTGACAGCCGCCGCGGCGGGGTCCTTGCGGCGGGCGTTGATCTCCAGGCCGATGTACTGGGCAGGGGCGTTGACCTGCGGAAGCAGGCGGCTGCGGATGTCGTGTTCGAGATTTCTCATTGAGCGCCCATCGGTTGCAGGCAAAAGTCGCGGCGGAGGCACCAAGTATTCTTCAAAGCCGTTTCGCCGGTTTTGATAAATACTTGGCCTGGATATCGTACCGGCAGGAAATGAAAAAGTAATTTAAACAACGAATTACTTTTTCATTTAGTGCCTCCGCCGCGACTTTTCCCTGGAACTGATACGCCATGACTATCATACGGTATGGACAAAAACAAAGGCACAAGCACACCGTGGGTCCTGCTCTTCATCGCCGTGGGGTTGCTGGTGGGTTGGCTGCTCGTGAAGGGGATTTTTCTGGCCCTGAAGGTCGTCTGGGCGATTATCATCATCGTCCTGGTGATCGCCGCGATTTGGCGGTTCAAGGCAGGAGAAGCAAGGACGACTAGCGGACATGAAGTCGCACACGCAATACCTCACGATGAACACCCGCAAGCATCGCAAGTACGTGCTGATTACCGAGCAGGTTGAGCGGGCGGTGGCCGACAGCGGGATTGCCGAAGGCATGGTGCTGGTTTCGGCGATGCACATCACGGCCGGGGTGTTCGTCAACGACGCCGAGAGCGGCCTGCTGGGCGACATCGACGAATGGCTGGAGGGTCTGGCGCCGTTCAAGGAAGACTACCGCCATCATCGCACGGGCGAGACCAACGGCGACGCCCACCTCAAGAATCTGCTCGTGCATCACCAAGTGGTGCTGCCGATTACGAAAGGGCGGCTGGACTTGGGACCTTGGCAGCAGGTATACTATGCCGAGTTCGATGGACAGCGAGCCAAAAGGCTAATCATCAAAGCGATCGGAGAATAAGCGATGCCGATCAAGTTTCGTTGTGAGCACTGCGGCAAATCGATCCAGGCCCCGGACACCGCCGGCGGCAAGCGGGGCAAGTGCCCCTATTGCAAACAGGGCAACTACATCCCCGCCCCCGTCAGCGAGGCCGACCTGCTCGATGTCAGCGAAGACACCGAACTGGAACAGGCCCGCCAGCGCGAGCGACAGGCCCTGCTCGACCAGGAACGCCAACTGCTGGCCGAAGTCGGATCGGCCGCCACCGTCCCCTTCGATCAGCGAGACGACCTGACGCCCGAGGACCTCTACCCCTTCGTCATCAGCTACTGCCTGGCCATCTTCAACGGCTCGCTCGAGCAGTCGCAGGAACAGGTCGACAAGCTCAAGAAGCACCAGAGCATGGGCCAGTCGGCCGTCGAAGACTTCCTGGCCGAAAAGACCTCCGACGATTCCCTCACCTGCATCCCCGCGCCCGTGCTCAAAGGCCTCCTGCGAGACCTCAAAGGCAAACTGGCCGTCGGCGGACCTGCCGGCAAGGGCAAAGGCAAAGCCAAAGCCTGAAGAAGCTGTCAGTTCTCAGCTATCAGCAAGAACATTCGCACGCGCATTTTGCTGATAGCTACGGGGTGGCATGGCGACGCCGCGTTTTCTGCGGGGTCGCCATGGGACTAACCAGTCTGCCTGGCATGGCGACCCGCTCGGCGTGTCGCCACCACCCGCCCGAATTAAATAGGATGCGTCCCAACGGGACGCTTGGGACCTAGAGCAAGTCACGAACACATCTAGCGCCCTCTGAAGAAGTTGTGTATGCTTGGGTCAAGCATGGAGGCTTGAAATGAAAGCATACTCAATGGATTTACGTAAGCGTGTGTTGGCAATGTGC